>JAPLHP010000089.1 GCA_026389585.1 Chloroflexota bacterium
CTTAACGTAGTAGTACTAGATCCCTCACTTTCATATCAGTCCTCTCCATTCCTCGGGCAAGTTTGGCAACCCGCTCTATTATAGCCTGTTCCAGGATTCTTGCGATTACAGCTTTACTGGTGTGGCAGTAGTCTGTAAGAATTGACTTACTTCGAAACAGGGTCAAGCGTAAGACCACGAATGGATTTCGTTTTGGGCGGGAATGACGGAGTAGGTCTGTTTGTTCATTTTGGAGCGGGCGGAGTTGTTAGGGAGGCTTTACTTTTTCGGGTACGAATGGTATGACTTGCCATGTATCGATAAGGTACTATTGACAATGGTACGGGTTGCATGGTACCAAAGAGGCCAAGTGGTGCATAAGCATAGCAGTGGCGTGGTGAGAAGGCAAAAAGTCAGATAGAAGAGGAGGTTAGTTATGAGTAGCAACTCTGGTGCAACTATGGAGCCACAATTCGTAAAGCTGAGGTGGTTCAACGCTATCATGTGCGTCCTGCATCTGGCCCAGGCAGCCGCCATGTTAGTTCTGGCCAACGATTATTCGGTTACCATAACCACTTCTTTCTTGAAATGGTTGCCCGCGGGAACCGCGGGCACGGTAACAGACCCTGTGGTGAGCCTGCGCGTCGGTCCGATGGTAGCCGCCTTTCTGCTGATTTCGGCGGTGGCGCATTTCATCATGGCTTCGCCGATTGGGTTCAATTGGTATGTGCGCAATCTGAATAAGGGCATTAACTACCTCAGGTGGTATGAGTATGCACTCAGCGCCTCGCTCATGGTAGTTCTCATCGGTATGTTGAGTGGGGTCCGTGATCTGCCAACCATGATCCTGCTCTTCGCTCTCACGGCTACGATGAACCTGTTCGGCCTGATGATGGAGCTGCATAACCAGAGCACCAGAAGTACAGACTGGACAGCGTACATCTTCGGCTGCATCGCCGGCATCTTCCCCTGGGTGATTATAGCGTGGTACTTTATTGCCGCGATTTCATCTGCTTCGGATACCGTACCCACTTTTGTCTACGGTATTCTGGGCTCGCTCTTTGTGTTTTTCTTCAGCTTTGCTGTGAACATGGTTCTGCAGTACAAGAAGGTTGGGCCCTGGAGGGACTACCTCTTCGGTGAGAAGGTTTACATGATCTTGAGCCTGGTGGCCAAGTCGGCTCTGGCGTGGCAGGTCTTCGGAGGCGCTTTGGCCAGGACTACCTGAAGACCATCCTCGCAGGTTCTTATACGGGAATCTTGAATAATGCTATGATAACATATATCATATGATAACAATATCTCTTGACAATATGTGATAATAGGTATATATTGCGCTCAAATATGAATAAGGGGAGAGACGAAAAAAAGGGGCAGCCGTATTCTGGTGGCACTGCTCCGGCTATCACCCAACCGTTTCCTCAACTGGCTGAGGTGCTGAGCAGGTATGCCCTGCCCAAACTCCACTGCCATAGATGCAGCCATGAATGGATACCGAGAATAGAACGACCACCGAGAGTCTGTCCCCATTGCCGCAGTCCGTATTGGGACAGGCCACGAGAGAAGAAATAGGGAGGCTGGCATGGTTACACTGAACGAACAGGAAAAGACGCTTGGGCAGACAGTACCAGAGGTGCCATTGGCAGAGGCAGCCAGACTTCTTGGAGTGAGCACCAAGACCGTATGGCGTCGAATAAGGCTGGGTCTCCTGGTAGCTCGTAAGGAGCATGGGGAGTGGCTTGTCCAGGTTGGCAATGGACAACCAGGACAAAATGGACAATCTCTGCCCAGAGTATCCAGCTCGGATAGGGAAAAGCTCGAAGCTGAGATGGAGGAACTGCTGAAGGCCAAGTATGACCAACTGCGAGGAAAAGAGAGGGAGATACATCATCTTGAAGAGCAGTTGGGGGAGAGGAACGGCCAGATAGACTTCCTCAGGGCTGAGCTGGGCAGAAGAGACGAGGAAATCAAGGAGAAGAATAAGCAAATCGATGGACTTAATGAGCGCATCAAGGAAGCGCATTTCCTGGCTGCCCAGCAGCGCAAGCTATTGCCCGAGCCAGGGAAGAAACCCTGGTGGCAATTCTGGAAACGAGGCGAGGCGATAGAGTGAAGAGGCGATAAATAATAGATGGCCTTCTGGCGACTCAGAATCTGCCAGAACCAGTGATCTTCGGCAACACTGGAGAAATCTATGGCTCAGTTTATGAGGATATATGGATAGAGCTGGTGATGCATATACACTCATGGCTGCCCACCGGATGAATTGTGCCCAGGTTGTATTAAGTACTTATTGTGATAAATTTGGGCTGGAACGCAGTTTGGCGTTGAAATTGGCTCAAGGATTTGGCGGTGGCATGGGGCGTACTGGCAAGACGTGTGGTGCGGTCACCGGCGCCTATATGGTGCTGGGACTGGCACAGAAAATGTCATCCGACAGCCCACGCGAAAGTCTGGAAAAAACCTATGCACTCGTGCGCGAGTTCAATCGAAGGTTCGAGGCACTCCATGGCTCATTGATATGTAAAGAGCTTATTGGCTATGATCTAAGCACGCCGGAAGGTCTTGTTGAAGCACGGGACAAGAAGATATTTACATCTGTTTGCCCCGACTTCGTGAGGGATTCGGTAAGAACATTGGAGATGCTGCTCCAATCAAGGTGAACACCACCCTAAGAGTCCTGCCTGTTTGATACCCTATCTCCTGGGGACCCGAATCACGTCCTCAATACAGAAACGCAAAGGTCTTTTCAAACGTCTTGGTTTTGCCTTCTATCCTGTTTGGTGAGCCGTGGGGTCCAATAGACAGAACTGGAAACGTGCCCCTCAAGGTAGTCTTCGCGTTTCGCTGAGCAGGGTGACATCCGTTGCACTATCTGGACTTTCGAACTGCTTCACCCAGACTATTGTTAGCTTTTGCCCCTTCAAATCCAAACTACACAAATCTCGGTTAATGTGTCTTGTGGCCTAACGTTTGAGCTAAGGGGTGCGTCAGCTCTTCAACGCATCCCTCTTGAGTGCCAGGTTAGGCGCAGATATTCCCTTCTTTTCCATTTCCTCAACAAGTTTCTGCGGAATAGGGCGACACCTGCAGTGTTCGGCATGTTCCAGATGCCACTGGAGCCTTTGTTCAAACGTGGCTCTAGCAGGCATTTTGTGCATCCGATGCCAATCTCTATTCAATCTGGACTTACTCATGTTTTACGTTCCACGTTAGGTTAGGTCACCTGACACCCACTGATATCGTAAATGGTAGGGCTGTCGGCGTCAGCCGCATTTGGTGTAGCCGCAGCTGCGGCAGAGGAAGCAGCCCTCCTGATAGACCAGCAGGTTGCCACAGTCGGGGCACTGACCAGCTATGTTCCGGATAGGCGTTGATTCTGCAACGGGTTTGTGTTCCGTACTTTCCTGGCCTTCCCCGGCCTCCTTCTCCAGCACGCTGCTGATGGCGTCCGGACAGGACAGGACGGCGTGCCCTTCCTGCCAGGCAATCGAAGGACAGCGGATGCCTCGAAGCTGCCTGGCAATTTCGGCTGGCTCCACACCTGACCGCAGGGACAGGGAGATGAGCCGGGAGATCCCCTCTAACTGGGCGGTGGCACACCCGCCCGTCTTCCCCAGAGTGGAGAAGACCTCGCATATGCCATGCTCATCCTTGTTGACAGTGACGTAGAGATTACCGCAACCTGTGGATACCTTTTCGGTGGAGCCGCTGGTAGTGCGGGGGCGCTTGCGGGGGGCACGGGCCGCAGGCTCAGCCTTAGTCTCTTGTTTCTCGGGCGCGAGTTCCTGGTGATCGATGCTCAGTACCTGGCTTTCCTTGCTGCGGTCGCGATAGATGGTGATCCCCTTGCAGCCTAACTCATAGGCCAGGCGATAGACCCTGGCCACGTCCTCTCTGGTGGCATCATGGGGAAAATTGACCGTCTTGGAGACGGCGTTATCGGTGTATTTCTGAAAGGCAGCCTGTGTCCTCACGTGCCATTCCGGCGTGATATCGTGAGCAGCCGTGAAAAGCTGCTGCACCCACTGCGGCACCTTGTCCATGCCGCGGACGCTGCCCCTCTGGGCCAGTTCCTTCATCAAGTCCTCGCTGTAGAAATTCTCCTTCCGGGCGACCTCCTCGAAATAGGGGTTCACCTCCAGCAGGTGCTCCCCCTCAAGGATGGTGCGGGTATAGGAGAGGGCAAAGAGCGGCTCGATGCCGCTGGAGCAGCCGGCGAAGATGCTCAGTGTGCCTGTGGGGGCAATGGTGGTGCGGGCGGCATTTCGGAGTTTGGGCCCGCCGGGCACGTCATAGATGCTTCCTTCGAAGGCAGGGAAGGAGCCTCTCTCTTTGGCCAGATCTGCCGAGGCAGCAGTGGCTTCTTTATTAATGAAGCTCATCAGGCTTTCGGCGGTCTCCAGGGCCTTCTCGGAATCATAGGGGATGCCGAGGCAGATCAGGGCGTCGGCGAATCCCATCACCCCGAGGCCGATCTTCCGGGTGGTCTTGGTCATCTTCTCTATCTGGGCAGTAGGAAACTTGTTGGCTTCAATGGTGTTGTCCAGGAACTTGACCACCAGCCTCACCGTGCCGGCCAGCTTGGCATAGTCAATTTCCACGTTGCCATTCTGCTGGCGGAGCATGCGGGAGAGGTTGATGGAACCCAGATTGCAGGACTCGTAGGGAAGCAGGGGCTGCTCGCCGCAGGGGTTAGTGCTCTCAATGGTCCCCAGCTTCGGAGTGGGATTGTCTCTGTTGACGCGGTCGATGAAGATGATGCCGGGGTCGCCCGTTCTCCAGGCCATGTCCACAATCTTGTCAAAGACCTCCCTGGCATTGAGCTTCTGGACGGCCTGCCTGGTATGGGGGTTAATGAGGTCGTAATCGCGGCCCTCATCGACGGCCTTCATGAAGTCCTCGGTGATGGCAACGGAGAGGTTGAAGTTGCTGAAGGCAGTGCCCTTCTCTTTAGCATAGATGAATCTGAGGATATCGGGGTGGTTGATACTGAGGATGGCCATATTGGCCCCGCGACGCATACCACCCTGCTTGATGACATCGGTGGCGACGTCGAAAACGCGCAGGAAGGAGACCGGGCCGCTGGCAATGCCGCCGGTGGAGCCCACCCGGTCGCTCTCCGGGCGGAGTCTGGAGAAGGAGAAGCCGGTGCCGCCGCCGCTCTTATGGATGAGGGCGGTCTGCTTCACCGCTTCGAAGATGGACTCCATGGAGTCGTCAATGGGGAGAACGAAGCAGGCAGAGAGCTGCCCCAGTTCCCTGCCTGCGTTCATCAGAGTGGGTGAATTGGGCAGGAACTCCAGGCTGGTCATCATTTCAAAGAACTGTTCTTCCAGCGTTCTGACATCAGCTTGAGCATTGTAGGCCAGCTCAGCGGAGGCGATGCAATGGGCAACGCGGCGAAACATCTCTTCAGGGGTCTCCACCACCTTGCCCTCAAGGTCTTTCATCAGGTACCGTTTCTCCAGCACCCTCATGGCGTTGGGGTTGAGCTTGATGGTGATCCCTGCGGCGTTCTTTTCAACAGCGGGCTTGGTGCATGACTCTCTCAGTTTGGCATATGCTTCAGCGATCTCTGGATGTCCCATCTCCGTCAAAGCCTCCTTCACCATGCCCTTGATCTCAGGGGGTTGCAGGCTGCGCGGTCCTTTCGGTTTTCCCTTAAGGACAAGGCCTTCCATACCGGGCAGCGGCAGTCTGGTGCCTACCTTTCCCCGCTCCAGGCGTTGAATCACCTGCCCGGTGAGCTGCTCGGCCAGGTTGCGGTCGGAAATACCCACAGACTCGGCGGCGGCGAAGATAGCCCGGGCTATCTGATCGCGGACCAGCCGGTCTGTTTCACCTTTTCTGATGTCAGAGTCAGCCACTGTTTCTCACCTCCTCCCAGCCAGTTCCCTTTTTCGCTGCCTCTTGGGCGGGGCGAGGAACCCGTCCGGGGGGATCAGGGGCAACTGGGCAGCGGGAGCCTTCTCCTGACCTTTCGCCAGGGCATCGATTTCCTGCCGGAAGCTTTCCACGTCGGCAAACTCGCGATAGACGCTGGCAAAGCGAATATAGGCAATGCGGTCCAGTTCCTTGAGGTATTTCATGACCAGTTCTCCGACGCTGGAGCTGGACACCTCGACTTTGCCCAAATGATGGAGATCGCTCTCTATCTTATCCACGAGCTGCTCGATATCCTTGTTAGCAACAGGGCGTTTGGCACAGGCCATGCGAAGTCCTGCAGTCAGCTTGTCGCGGCTGAATTCCTCGCGGCGGCTATCCTTCTTGATCACCAGGAAACTATTGGCCTGAAAGCGCTCGTAGGTAGTAAAGCGGGCGTGGCAGTGCAGACACTCGCGGCGACGGCGTATCCCGTCGTTCATACCCCGAGAGTCGACAACCTTTGAATCCTGGTATCCACAAAAAGGGCATTTCATGAACAGATAAGTCCTATAGATTGCGGTAGGGCATGACTATACCACCACATATAGTGGCCGTCAAGGGGTTTTGCCTTGGATGTCAAGACTCTTTAGAAATGACCTCTTTCTTGACTCATTAGAAATGTCCCATATTGGTTCCTGCTAACTATAGTTCCAGGCAGCCTTGCGTTTGAGAGACCTCAAGCTCATATGCCTCCAAGGGTGATCCGGGGAAGG
>JAPLHP010000090.1 GCA_026389585.1 Chloroflexota bacterium
ATGAGCTGGAGATATGGGTAGAGGTCTCGGAAGAGGTATTTTCGGATGAGATGCGCAAGATGGAAGCCCTCCAGAAGCGGGTCACGGAGGAAGTGGAGAGTACGTTGGGCATCGGAGTCCGTATAAAGCTGGTAGAACCGAAGTCCATAGCCCGTACAGAAGGCAAAGCCAAGAGGGTTGTTGACAGGCGGGAGCTTAACGCTTAACGGAGGAGAAAGTCGAAGATGAAGATAAAGCAAGTATCTGTCTTTATGGAAAACCAGCCAGGACGGCTGCTGGCCATGCTTGAAGCGCTAACGGCCCAGAACATAAACATACGAGCTCTCTGTGTTGCAGAGGGCTCCGATTTCGGAATCGTACGCCTGATTCTATCCGAGGTAACTAAGGGTGCCGAAGCTCTGCGCAAGGCCGGCTTCACGGTGACAGAGACTGTTGTTCTTCAGGTAGAAATGCCTGACAAGCCAGGCGGTCTGCTAGAATCCGTGGCCAGGCCTCTGGCACAGGCAGGAATCAACCTGGAATACTTTTATGCCTTTATCGACCCCACTCCCGGGAAAGCCGTTATCGTACTCAAGGTGAATGACCCTGATCGGGCCGAGAAGGTAATCGGCCAGTAGTAGAATGCCCATGAAGATTCTCTCCAATTCGTTACCATAGGAGCGATTGTATTGCACTCATACTGGGGTAAGTGCCTCATCATTGACCTGACAGCACAGAAGAGTGAAGTTCGAGAATTGCCCCAGTCGCTGCTCAGAAACTACCTGGGTGGAGTGGGATTGGGCACGCGACTCCTGCTGGAATGGGCCAAGCCGGGTACTGATGCTCTGAGTCCAGACAACCCCCTCATCTTCGCCTCCAGCGGACTGGCGGGCACCATGGCTCCCGCCTCCGGCAATCATGCTGTGGTCACCAAGTCTCCGCTCAGTGGATTCGTCAGCGACTCGGTATCCTCCGGTCACTGGTCGCTTTCATTGAAACGCGCTGGCTACGACGCTGTGGTAATTACCGGTGCAGCTTCCTCTCCGGTCTACGTATTTGTGGACAATGAAATAGTCCACTTTCACAAGGCAGACCATCTGATCGGACAAGGCAGTTTTCAGACCGCAGAAGCCATTCGCAAGCACACAGGTGACGATAGAGTACAGGTAGCTTCCATCGGTCCCGGTGGTGAGAACATGGTACGCTACGCCTGCATCAATGACAGCTACTGCCGGGCAACCCGGGGTGGCGCTGGCGCGGTCATGGGATCAAAGAGGCTCAAGGCCATCGCTATTAGAGGAACCAGGGCTATCTCAGCATATGACCTCCGCGGGGTGGAAAGAGCCTCCATCGATCTTTATGCCAGAGCTCAGGCAGAAACTGCCTCGGGACACAAGAACCCGAGAACGCCAGACAACCTCCTGCCCATAAACCGTCTGGATGCTCTGCCCACCAGAAACTTCCAGCAATCCAGTTTTGAGCAGGCCAACATCACCGAGGAGTACCTGGCCGCAAACCATCTGGTCAAGATAATCGCCTGTCCCACCTGCCCTGCCGCCTGTGAACACCTCTATCAGGTTGTGGACGGAGGGCCAGAAGTGGCATTGGACTACGAAAGCCTGGCAGCTTTAGGACCCCTATGCGGCATTGACTCCGTACCGGCGATATTGAAAGCCGTGGAATTATGTCAATTCCACGGAATGGATACGGTGAGCACCGGGAACTCCATCGCCTGGGCCATGGAAAGCTTTGAGAAAGGGCTGTTGACCAAGGAAGACACGCAGGGAATCAACTTATCCTTTGGAAACCCTGAAGCTCTCGTGGCAATAGTGGAGAGCATCGGGAAGCGCAACGGTATAGGCAATCTGCTGGCAGAAGGAACGAAACGGGCTTCGGCCAAACTCGGTCGGGGCTCTGAGCGCTGGGCTATGCATTCCAAGGGACTGGAACTGGCGGGCTACGATCCCAGAACCATGAAGAGCCGAGCTTTAAGGTTTGCAGTCGGTCTGGAAATACAATCCAATGATTGCTTTCATTGCGGGGATGAGGATATACACTCATCCTCCAGCACCAGCCTTTCAAATCAGGAGAGGGAAGACACAGCCGCTGTCTCTAATTCTCTTATGATCTGCGGACTGATTCATAGCTGCTTTTCAGACTTCCTGTCAGAGGCAGCTCATCTCTATACCCTGGCAACCGGAATCCACATCAGCCCTGCTGAGTTGAAGCAAGCAGGAGAGAGAATCAACAACCTGAAGAAGACTCTCAATATCCGTGAGGGATGGAGGCGCAGTGATGATTGGCTTCCACCCCGCCTGTTCAAAGACCCCATAACTTCCGGGAAAGCAAAAGGCGCTGTCCTCTCCGATAAGGAGTTGCAGGCGATGATAGAGGGCTACTACCAGTCCCGGGGCTGGACTATCGAAGGCCTGATTCCGACAGTAAAACTGAAGGCGCTCGGAATGGATGACATACTGGAAATGGCGAAAGGAAGTTGGCATGGAGCGTCGCTACATACAGTGTGACAGGGATAAGTGCACCGGCTGCCTCATATGTGAGTTTGCCTGCTCAGCCTCAAAGGAGGGCAGCTTCGACCTGGAGCGATCCAGAATACATGTGATCCAGCCAACACCCTCTATGATAGCTGTCGCAGTCTGTCAATTCTGCAGGAACAGTCCCTGCATCAAGGCCTGCCCCAGAGATGCTCTCAGCAGGGACGAGGCAACTCACACTCTCAAACTCGAAAAGGCTCGCTGCGCCGGGTGCGGCTGGTGCATAGAGGTCTGCCCGTTTGGGGCCATCACCCTGGATGAGAGTACCAAATCCGTGATTATGTGCGACCTGTGCCTTGATCATCCCCAACCCAGGTGTATCGAGGTCTGCCCTCAAAAAGCCCTCCGCCTCTACGTCTCAAAGAGAAAACAGAGCAGGGAACCTACCGGGGGCTAGTGTCGCGTCAGGTCGTCCTTCCGCAGAAGGATGACAGTCACCATTTTTCTGCAAGTAAGCACCAGCTTCAGACTTCGGACAGAGTCCCTACAGGCTACGGGCTCGAGATGACATGATGCGGCGGGGATTTCTACTCTACCCTTCCGAGACTTATATGACTTCCAGAGTCCAATCGCTGTTAATCCAGGCGCCCACTATTCTTTTTACCGGCAGATTCCAGGAGCGAACCACATTGATGCTTTCCACTATTTGTCTCCGGTGCTCTTGCTCCGCAACGGGATTGCCAGCACAGTCATAGTGCCCAGCAATCAGAATGGTATCCGACCCATGCGCCTTGACTGAGATCAAGACGCGTGCTTTTATCGAATCTCTCTGCTCTGTTGTACCTTGTGTCAAAAGCTTGTCGGGCCCGGGCTCGGTGATCATGTCCACATAGTCGAGAGAGTAGTTCTTCTTCAGCCAGTCTATGACCGGTAACTGAACCCGCCCATCCATACAGTTGATGGCAGTTCCGAACTTCCCTTTGTGCGTTTGTTTATCACCCCCTGCCGGGCTTGAGGCAGCCGAACGGCTGATTGACGGCCAGGTAGGAGTCTTGCCTTTGGGCGCTTGCTGTTTATCCATGATGCCTCACAATTGGATTTGGTTCTATAGTGAAGGCCTGTGGTTACACAGGCCTTCACCTCTAAGCGATTTGTCTCTTAGTTGAGCCTCTCTATTTCTGCGGTGCCCCTGTCTTCTTAGGCGGTTTCAACACAAACGCGGCGAGCAGGAAGCCAATCGCAGCCAGAACGGCAATGGGAATAAATGCGTCAAGCAGGGTACCCCTGAAGATTGACTTGGCATATCCACCGATGAACGTGGAGACCACAGCACCCACGCCGTAAGCCAAGAACAGGATACCGTAGTTCCTGGAAGAGAACTTAGTGCCGAAGTACTGCGCCGTCGCCGTCGGGGCAATCGCCAGCCAGCCGCCGAGACCAGCGTAGAAAGCGGCAAAACAGACGAAGAACAGCACCTTGTGCATGTCGGTTTGAGCAGTGCTGCCCCGCATGGTCAGCATGAGGACAGCAGCCAGGAAGATGACGACAAAGGAAATCATGGCCGCCACTCTCGGTCCCACTTTGTCAGTCACAAAACCAAACACCGGCCGCCCACCAGCGTTGAAGGGGGCAAGGATAAACTGAACTACGGCAGACGTAAAGCCTATGGCAATTATCGCCAACGCTCTGATGTCTGGCCAGATGCCAACGGCCAGCAGGCCAGCCGTCGTACCAATAGCAAAGCAGGCAAACAAGGCCCAGAACGTGGAGGTCTTGATAATCTCATTGCGGTCATAGTTCACGGTGCTCGTTGCGGCAGAAGGTGCCGCCTTCGGCTGCCAGCCTGCCGGCTTCCAGCCAGCCACCGGGAAAACCATGAACCAGAAGCAAATGAGAAGGACAACCAGAAACGCCAAGCCGAAGTACAGGAACGTGTCAAAAATGCCGTAGTGCTTGATGAGTATCTGGCCCAGGTATGTGCTTATGAACGGGGAGCCGCCGAAGCCAGCCACCGTCAAGCCCGTAGTCAACCCCTTCTTGTCAGGAAACCACCTGGTGGCTACCTGAATGGGCCCAATGTAGCACAGGCCTACCCCGATACCGCCTATTACCCCATAGGTAAGCACGGCTTGCGGCCAACTGTGCGTGAAGCTTGTCAGTATCCATCCGAGGGCGACTATGATGCCCCCGATAATGCCCTGCTTCTTCGGCCCTAGCTTCTCCAGAAACTGGCCGCTCAGGGGGAAGACGGCGGCGAAGAACGCCAGGAATATCCCGTATGGGAGTAGCTTCTCAAGAACTGAGAGGCCCCATTTCGTCTGGAGTGCCGCACCGAAAACGCCGTAGGCATAGACGCTGCCGAGGCAGAGGTTGATGATGAAACCCAGCAGGATCAGCATCCATCTGCCCTTCTCTGCCGGCATACCAAAGAGTTTCTTCTCTTCTGCCATCCCTTTTTACACCCTCCTTTTCCTCAATATTGTCTCCGTTATGAAAAGAGGCTGGCAGCAATATCCAGCCCCCATAACTGAGGTTAAGTTGTACCCCCCCTAAGATTCACTGTCATTCTATTCACAGAGGGTGTGAGGCCCTTTTAGGGTCCTCACACCCTGAACTTGTGTCTTGTCTTCAGACAACTATGCTAGCACCAGGCCACCGTTATCCGAACTTGAGGTCTGCCGCCCTGGGCAGCTTCTTGCGCTCCTCTACAAGGGTATTCACCACTCCAGGATCAGCCAGGGTGCTGGTATCACCCAGATTGGTGGTCTCATCCTTGGCAATGAGCTTCAAGATACGGCGCATGATCTTGCCACTGCGGGTCTTGGGCAGTCCTTCAGCGAACTGAATGATGTCCGGAGTGGCAATAGGACCAATCTCCTTGCGCACGTGGGCTATCAGTTCCTTCTTCAGGTCATCCGACGGCGTCTTGCCGGTCTTCAGCGTAACGTAGGCAAAGATGCCATCGCCCTTGATCTCATGCGGGTAGCCAACCACGGCCGCCTCGGCGACTGCCAGATGGGACACAAGGGCACTCTCAACCTCGGCGGTACCCAAGCGGTGTCCGGAAACATTGATGACGTCGTCAACACGCCCCATCAGCCAGTAGTAGCCGTCCTCGTCCTTCCGGGCGCCATCGCCGGTAAGGTAATAGCCGGGGAAGCGGCTGAAGTAGGTCTCCTTGAATCTCTCATGGCCACCCTTGCCATACACTCCCCTCATGATGCCCGGCCAAGGTGCGGTGATAAGGAGCTGGCCACCTTCATTGATAGCACACTCCATACCATCCTCACCGACAATCTTGGCACCTACGCCAGGGAAGGGCAATGTAGCCGAGCCTGGCTTAATCGCTATGGCGCCAGGCAGAGGAGTTATCAGGATGCCACCGGTCTCGGTCTGCCACCAGGTATCCACGATGGGGCAACGGCCTTTGCCGATGACATTGTAGTACCACATCCAGGCCTCGGGATTGATAGGCTCACCCACGCTGCCAAGAATTCTAAGACTGCTCAGGTCATGCTTGTTAGGCCAGTCCTCACCATCCTTCATCATGGCGCGGATAGCTGTCGGCGCAGTATAGAAGGTATTAACCTTGTATTTCTCCACTATCTCCCAGAAGCGGTCTGGCTTAGGATAGTTGGGGACGCCTTCGAACATGACGCTGGTGGCTCCATTGGCCAGCGGTCCATAGACTATGTAGCTATGCCCGGTGACCCAGCCGATGTCAGCGGTGCACCAGAAGGTGTCCTCATCGTGGTAGTCAAAGATCCACTTGAAGGTCTGGTAAACGTACATCAGGTAGCCTGCCTGGGTATGCATCACACCCTTGGGCTTGCCAGTGCTGCCGCTGGTGTACAGGATAAAGAGCGGATCCTCAGCATCCATTACCTCAGGCTTGCAGTCGGCAGTTATGCCGTCGGCGGCCATCAGCTCCTGCCACCAGAAATCCCTACCCTGCACCATGTTGCACGGTGCTCCGGACCTCTTGGCCACAACTACCTTTTTAACGTCAGGACATTGAGTCAGGGCAGCATCCGCATTCTGCTTTGAAGGGACTGTCTTGCCGCTGCGATAGGCAGCATCGCAGGTGACAAGGAACGTGGAACCGCAGTCGATGATGCGATCTCGCAGGGCCTCGGCGCTGAATCCGCCGAACACAATGCTGTGGATGGCGCCAATGCGGGCGCAGGCCAACATGGCAATAACCAGTTCAGGAATCATAGGCAGGTAGATCGAGACGCGGTCGCCCTTCTTCGCACCTAGCTTCTTCAGAACGTTGGCGAACTTACAGACTTCGTAATGCAATTGCTGGTAGGTGTACGTCCTGCTCTCGCCAACCGGTTCGCCTTCCCAGATGATGGCGGCCTTGTTCTTTCGATCCGTGGTCAGGTGGCGATCCAGGCAGTTATAGGTCAGGTTTATCTTGCCACCCTGAAACCACTTGATATTCCCTTCTACGAAGTCATATTCCCTTACCTTATCCCACTTCTTGACCCAGTCCAGTTGCTCAGCCATCTCTCCCCAGAACCCTTCCGGGTCCTCTATGGAGCGCTGATATATCTTCTTGTACTGAGCCATGCTTTTGATGTAGGCCCGCTTGCTCAGCTCACTTGGAGGAGCAAACTTCCTTTTCTCATCCATTACGTTGCTGTATCCCTTGGCTTTCGATTTCTCATTAACGGGGTCTGCCATATGGTATTTCTCTCCTCCTTCTAATGCTTCCAAGGCCACGTACCTTTTGTACATGCCGTATCTCACTTTATACTAACTTGCTTTGCCTCTTCGCCTCCTGGTAGTTTCTTCACCCCTTTCCGGTCCCAATCTGGCCAGGACGCCATCAAAACAGTCAACTGTGGATAGGTTTGAGGTAAGGGTCACTTCGAGGGGATGACTGCAGAGATATGCCTGGCCGAAGGAATTCCCTGCTATAGGTGTTCATTCTGTCAGTAATTAATATAGCCACCAATCGCTGTTTCTCTAGATCAACTAATAGCTTATCATAATGGCCAGTCACATGTCTAGTTAAGAGCGGGCACGGTAGTCCATAAACCTGCCGATAGCACGCGCCGCCCTGAAGAGGGAGGGATAAAAGGCTACCCCGCCTTCCTGGCACATTTTGCGGGTACTGGCCAGAATCCCCAAGCCCGCGTCGCTTTGCACGGCATGAACAATGACCGCTTTCGGCTTCTTGATGTCCTTAAATGACTCAAAGATGTTGCGCCTCAGGTCACTCACGAACTGGAGGAAGGACTCACCACGAAGAGCCTCAATGTCGGGGGCAATCTGCCAAAGCAACATATCCGTTTCTCCCCAGTTATCGAGCGTCTGGAGTACCGGTATCCAATCATAGGCATAGTGCCCCGGGTCGATAGGATTCCTGAGCATACTGCCCGGAGGGACAAGGCGCCTCAGCTCTGCCCTGACATCCTCTGGGACAGGAGGAAGGATCAAGCCACCAGACTCGCATTCATCCGAGGCTCGAACACCGGCACCACCACCCACACCCATCAACACAGCCTTTCTGCTGCGAGGAAGTGGGAGGAAGACAAAGGTCACCATCAGATCAATCATCTCTTCAAGATCCTCCACCCGGATGGCGCCAGCCTGCTTGATGAGGCTATCCCAAACAGAATCATCCCCGGCCAGGGCTCCCGTATGGGAACTGGCCCCTCTTTTCCCAGCCTCGGTGCTCCCCTTCTTAATGATGATCACTGGCTTCTTCGAAGCTGCTCTGGTGAGCACCTTTGCCAACCCCGGACCGTCCCTGGTTCCCTCCAGATAGGCACCGATGATCTCTGTCTCCGGGTCATCTGCCAGGTAATCCAGAAGATCGATCTCATTGATGTCACTGGCATTGCCGTAGCTCACCACCTTGCTGAAGCGCAATCCACAGGCGGCGGCACCACGGATCATCAGCAGGGTGTAACTGCCGCTCTGAGAGATGAAGGCAATATTCCCAGGCTGCTTAGGGAAGTCCGCAGCATACGACATCCCCGATGCCGGACAGTACACCCCCATGCAGTTGGGACCGAGGATGCGAAGAGCACCTCTGCGGGCAATATCAACCAACTTTGACTGGAGCTTGCTCTCATTGTCATCACCGGTCTCGGCAAAACCAGCGGTGTAGAGATGGATGGCTTTCACTCCCTTGGCCACGCAGTCTTGAACCAGTTGGGACGTGGCTGCGGCAGGAATGATGCAGATGGCATAGTCCACAGGACCGGGCACATCCCTCACGTTTCGGTAGACCTTCAGCCCCAACACCTCATCGCCCTTGATATTGATGGGGTAGATTTTGCCCTTATACCCGTGGTCAATCAGGGAATAAAGGAATATCTGGGTATGAGGATTAAAGGGACCGGGGGTAGCACCAACAACCGCTACCGAGCGGGGATGGAAGATATCGTCCAGTGACATATTCGATTAGTAAAATTGTACTCGTGCGCTGCCGCAATGACAAGGAGCCTCTCCCGGATCAGACTGATATTTTACCTAACCCCACCTGGTCATTCACAACACCCTGTAAACCGGGATTCCCCATATCAAGGGGAAGCCCCCTTTCAAACCCGTTGCTGAACACCCTACATGAATTTACTGTGGATACCACGGGTATTCAGACTGGGACGATCCAGACAAGCGAGGAATATCAGGGCCTAGTCTTGGAATCCCAGCGCAAAGCGCCATCCGGTGAGCGGTGATGTCTCAGACACCACATGCTTGGGAAGATCAGGATTCTCCGCAAGGATCAGTTCCGTGTCCGAATGGAGCGCCACATTACCCTCTTTGTTAGTGGCATAGAACACCATATCATCGGGCAGGTCCAGTTCTTCGGCAAGAGTCGTGCTCAAACCATCCAGGAAAATCGAGGTCCCGAGTCCCCCGATGACCTCCCCTTCCCGCTCCACTGGCACCGCGGCGATGAGCGACTTCTTGCCGGTTGACTTGCTGGTCACCAAATCACCGAGCACGTTGTTACCGGCCATGAGGCTGGAGAAATAGGCCCTATCCGAAAGGTTTTGGTTCGTCTTTCCCAGTTCAACAGTGAAATAGGAACCATCTGGCAACACAAACCACATGGTTCCCTGAACCTGGGACTGCTCAACTATGGCGAGAAGCCCCACCATCTCGTCCCAATCCCCGGACTGAACCTCCTGCGTCAGGGCCAAGGCTTCCATGGAATTCACATAGCTGGCGATATGGCTATCCGCCAATGCCACGAGGGCAGAAACGCCCATCTCTATATCCACCTTGTCGGTTTCTTTGTTTGCCCCACATCCCGAGGCTGCCACTAGTAACGCCAAGCACACTCCCACAACGCTGATGACCTTTTTCACATGACTCCCTTCCTACTCAATGTTTGAGCCGGGATTTCCCATATCAACTCGTAGTGAGCCGGCCTCGTACCTCTTTGGTCTCGACACCATTGAAGCTTGAGTGACTCTTTAGCCTTCTCACCCATTGGGTTCCTCCAGACAGACCCCTTGCCGCGAAGCTAAACACAGGGGCCTTTGAAGCTATTCTACCATAGCAATATGCCTAAGTCTCAGTTTGATATGGGAAATGCAGGGTGATATCATAATCACCACGCATCAAACAGGGTAGATCAATAGCCGCTTCTCATAGAGATAGCGGCGCATGGAAACCTGGATAGGACGGTAAGCACACCATGATAGTAGCGATGAAAAGGGGCGCCAGCCATGATGAGGTAGACGGCGTAGTGCAGCGGGCTAAGTCTTTCAACCTGGAGGTTCAGCTGAACCTGGGTACCGACAAGACTGTGGTAGCCCTGCTGGGAAGCAACACGGGGCAATTATCGACCGACTTTTTCGCCGTGCTCCCTGGCGTCGAGCATGTAGCCCGCATCATGAAACCTTACAAGCTGGCCTCCCGGGGATTCAAACCGGAAGACAGCATCGTTACCATCAATGGGATTGATATCGGCAGCAAGCGTATTGTGGTCATGGCCGGACCCTGCGCCGTGGAAAGCGAACAGCAGCTCATAGATGCGGCAAAGGCTGTCAAGAAGGCCGGAGCCTCCATCCTCCGCGGTGGCGCCTTCAAACCAAGGACATCTCCCTTCAGCTTTCAAGGTCTGGAGAAGGCCGGCCTGGAGTTACTGGCGCGAGCTAGAGAGCAAATCGGCATGCCGGTGGTCACTGAAGTAGTGGAACCCCACGATGTCAGCCTGGTTTCCAAATACGCGGATATACTTCAAGTAGGCGCCCGCAACATGCAGAACTTCGCTCTGTTGACCAGGATCGGCAAGAGCAAGCGCCCGGTCATTCTTAAGAGAGGATTCTCGTGCACCGTTACCGAGTGGCTCACTGCAGCCGACTATCTACTGGCAGAAGGAAACAGCCAGGTGATCCTTTGTGAGAGAGGAATCAGAACCTTCGAGGATAGCACCCGCTTTTCCCTGGACATATCTTCAATACCAGTAGTAAAGAAATTCAGCCATCTGCCTGTGATCGTTGATCCCAGTCATGCCGCCGGACACTACTCCCTGGTTCCGGCTATCGCCAAGGCAGCAGTGGCCGCCGGCGCCGATGGGCTGCTCATCGAAGTTCATCCCAATCCCAAGGAAGCCCTGGTCGATGGTCTTCAGTCACTCACCCCTTCGGACTTCGCCCGTCTGATGAGAGAACTCAAGCTGATAGCAGAGGCAGTAGGCCGATTCATCTAGGCGTGGTGTTCCCAGTAAAGACTTAACAATAGAACCCAGAAGGAATATACAATGGATTCCGTGTCAAGCACGGAATGACACATTGTACAGGTATTACGATGACACTACACTAGACAGGGCAGTATCTATTATCAGCAGGCTCCACCCGAAGAGGCTAGACTTTTACCAGCTTAGCTGTATAGATATCGGGGATAGCCAGTACCTGCCGGATCTGCTCTTCGTTCAAGGGCTCATCCAATTCCAATACCATCAGTGCCTGCCCCCGGGGCTTGAGACGGCTTAACTGCATCGAGCTGACATTGATGTCAGCATTGCCAGTTACGTTGCCAACCGCTCCGATAAGTCCCGGACGGTCAAGGTGATCACTGAAGAGGAAATACCCTCCCTTGGCCACGATATTAATCCAGTAGTCATTGACCCTGACAATATGCAGTTCACCGCGCATTACTGTCCCTGCTGCAATGGTGACCCCAGCACTGGTAGCAACGGATACTGTGATCAGGCTAGCATAGTTTTCACAGGCGGTGTCTTTATGTTCAGTAACCCTGAGCCCGCGCCTCTGGGCAACGATATTGGCATTGACAACGTTGATCCGCTCCTCGCTTATTCCCTCCAGCAAGCCACCAATAGCAGCCGCTTTCAATGCGGTCATATCATAGTTAGCTATCTCACCCTCATATCCAATATCGATGCTGCTCATCTGTCCTTCTGCAAGCTGAGCCACCATCCTGCCCACAGCAGTAGCCACATTGAGGTACGGCGCAAGTATGGGAAGGATCTCGGCAGAAATGAGTGGGGCATTTACAGCATATCTGACGGGCCGGCCTTTGAGTACTGCTATCACCTGTTCAGCAGCATCTATAGCCACATTAGCCTGTGCCTCCAGTGTAGAGGCCCCCAGGTGAGGTGTGACAATCACCTTCTCGTTTTTCAATAGCGGGCTATCTTTGGGAGGTTCCTGACAGAAAACGTCCAGAGCAGCTCCGGCCACCCTGCCCTCCTCGATAGCCTGCTGCAGCGCCTGTTCATCGATCAGTCCGCCTCTGGCGCAGTTGATAATCCTCACGGTAGGCTTGACCAGGGACATCTCCTTAGCGCCGATCAGGTTCCTGGACTGGGATGTCAAGGGAACATGCAGGGTGATAAAATCCGACTCTCTCAACAACCCGTCAAAGGGAACAAGCTCTACTCTCAGATTGCGAGCATACTCCGGAGAGACGAAGGGGTCATAGGCAATGACCTTCATCTGAAACCCCTGCACCCTGCGGGCTACCTCTGACCCCACATTGCCCAGGCCGACTATTCCCAAGGTCTTGTTCCTGACCTCCACCCCAACGAAGTTCTGGCGCATCCAGGCGCCTCCGCTGAGGTTGGCATGGGCCTGAGGAATGTGCCTGGCCAGGGCAAGCATCATGGCTATGGTATGTTCAGCAGCGGCCATCGTGTTGGCAGTGGGTGCGTTGACCACCACAATGCCCCTCTGGGTAGCCGCCTCAACATCGATATTGTCAATACCTACCCCGGCACGGGCGATGACCTGGAGCTTCTTCCCTGCCTCGATAACCTTCTGGGTCACCTTGGTCTCACTGCGCACAATCAGGGCTTCGTACTGACCAATGATAGAGATAAGCTCCTCAAGCTTAAGGTTTGTCTTCACATCAACTTCAGCATTCTGCTTCAGAACCTCAATTCCTTCGGCAACCAGGACTCTCATAGTTCTTAACAACCCTTACCCTTCTGACACCCGGTTCACTGAATTACCACGCCCAAATTCAAATCAATATTGTAGCATATAAGGTTCAGGCCTTCGCCCGAGGCAAGGCCTTCTTCAAGGCAGAGGTAACTTCCGCCATATCAGCCTCAGTCACCCATCCCAGGTGGCCAATGCGGAAGATCTTTCCTTCCAGTTTCTGCTGTCCACCGGAAAGAACTACGCCGTACTCCTCACGCATTATCTGCAGCAGCTTCTTGGCATCGACACCCTGCGGGGTGTTGATGGCCGTCACAGTGTTAGAGGCACAGGATTCCTTGGGGAAGAGAGACAGCCCCAGCGATTTTGCGCCGTCACGGGCTGCTTTGGCCGCGCGGGCGTGGCGGGCAAACACATTCGGCAGCTTCTCTTTCTCAATCAGGTCAAGACCAACGTCCAGGGCATAGAACGTCGAGACCGCCGGCGTCCAGGGAGTCTGCCCCTTCTCGTCAAGTATCTTCCTGGCCCGGCCCAGATCCCAGTACACACGCGGCATCTTGGCCTTGTCATATGCCTGCCAGGCCTTCTGGCTCATGCTCACCATAGCCAGCCCCGGGGGAGTCATCCATCCCTTTTGAGAACCGGTGACCACAACGTCACATTGCCATTCATCCACCGGCAGGTTGATGGAGCTAACGCTGCTGACACCATCAACCAGAATCAGCTTGTCAAACTCCTTCACCACCTTAGCGATTGAAGCCAAATCGTTCGTTACACCGGTGGAGGTCTCATTATGTGTGACCAGCACCGCTTTGACTGCCGGATCAGCCTTGAGGGCTTGGCGCACTGCATCAGGATCGGCAGCGGTCCCCCATTCAAAGGGAAGCACCTTCACATCAGCGCCGTAGGCCCTGGCAATATCGGCAAAGCGCTCTCCGAAGTAGCCGATGGAGACGCAGAGCACTCTATCGCCAGGCGAGAGTGTATTAACAACGGCAGCTTCCATTCCCCCCGTACCGGAACCCGTAAGGACAAGGACATCGCCTTTGGTCTGAAAACAGTGCTTGAGCTGTTCGGTCATCTTGCGGATCATAACGCCGAATTCTTTTCCGCGATGATTGATCATCTGCTTGGTCTGGGCCCGAAGGACTTCCTCAGGGCAAGGGGTAGGGCCGGGGATACGTAGCTGCATATTTATGCCTCCATCTTTGAGATTAATATCATTGCGGATCCTTGGACCCGCCCATTTGACGAAGTCGCGGCAGGCCTAAAGGCCTGCGCCTACATTTACATTGGGTTCTATAATAGTCATCCGCATTTCTAACCCTTAGCAACCTCATAAGTCATCTTGTCAGCATCGATTATCTTTATGAAGCCACGCTTACCGACCTTGATTATGCTGCCATTCCTCAACTCAGCATGCGTGGAGGTCAACTTCTGACCATCGATTGTCACAGCACCTTGATCTATTAGCCTTTGCGCCTCAGAAACACTCTCAGCAAGGCCAGCTTCAACTATTCTCCTCGCGATATCTTTTTGCACCACCACGGAAACACTATCCCCTAGCTTGACCCCATCCCGCAGCTCCGGTGGCACCTCTCTCTTCTGACGGACACTGGCAAAGCGCTCCTCTGCCTTCCGCGCCTCCTCAGCACTGTGAAACTGGGTCACGATGTCCAGAGCCAGGCGTTTCTTCAACGACATGGGATTGACTGATTGGGAATCAACCTGCTGCTTCATCTCTCCCAGTTCCTTGTCAGCAACATCAGTCAGGAGTTCGAAGTAGGACATAATCAAATTGTCCGGGATGGACATCACCTTGCCGTACATATCATAGGGCGGCTCATCAATGCCAATGTAGTTACCCAGGCTCTTGCTCATCTTATGGACACCATCAGTGCCCACCAGCAACGGCATCAGGAACACCTGCTGCTGGCGCTGTCCCACCATCCCCTGCAGCTCCCGCCCCACCAGGCAGTTGAACTTCTGGTCGATGCCGCCGAACTCCACGTCGGCCTCGATGGCCACCGAGTCGTATGCCTGGAGCAAAGGATAAAGAAGCTCGGTGATGGCAATGGGCTGGCTGTTATCAAAGCGTTTTCTGAAGTCCTCCCGGGCCAGGAACTGGGCCACGGTGAACTTACTGGTCAGCCTGATAACGTCGCCCAGGTTGAATTTGCCGAACCACTCGCTCTGCAGCCTCACCTGGGTCTTGCTCTTGTCCACCACTCTGAAGAACTGCTGCATATACGTCTCGGCGTTGCGCCTCACTTCTTCGGCGGTCAGCATGGGACGGGTAATTGACTGACCGCTGGGGTCCCCAATCTGGGCCGTCCAGTCGCCGACAATGAGAATGACCTGATGCCCCATCTCCTGGAACTGGCGCAACTTGCGGAGCCCGACAACGTGCCCCAAATGAATATCAGGGCGGCTGGGATCAAACCCCTGCTTCAGCCGCAGCGGCCTGCCGGATTCCAGGAGCTTCATCACCTCCTGCTCACTGATGATTTCGGCTACCCCCCGCTTCAGCAGGGAGTCCGGCACCCTGGCAGTCATCTTTCCACCTTCTCCAATATCGACATTGCTTTTTCCACGTCCCGGTTTATCTGGGCCTTGAGGTCCTCCGGGGTAGGAAATCGCTTCTCGGCCCGCAACCGCTCTATTATCTCAATCTTGATTTCCTTCCCGTAGGCCACACCATTAAAACCAACGAGGTAAACCTCGACAGTCCGATCTCCCTCCCCAAAGGTAGGCCTCTTGCCGATGTTGGTCACTGAAGCATATGTATGGCTGCCAAGGTAAGCCCTGGTGGCATACACTCCGTCTTCAGGCAGCGCCTGGATTGTGGGTACAGTCAGGTTGGCAGTGGGAAAGCCCAACTGCTTACCTCTCTCGTCTCCATGAATAACCTGCCCGCTCAGGGTAAAAGACCGCCCCAGAAGCCGGTTTGCCCTGGCTACATCCCCCTTTGCCAGAGCCTGGCGGATGGCGGTGCTGCTGACCACATCCCCGTTTATTATTCCAGGCGAAACAACATCTACCCAGAAACCAACCTCCTTCCCCAGATCATGGAGTGAGAAAACATCCCCCTCCCTGTTCCTGCCCAGTGCAAAATCAGGGCCAATAACCAGGCCGCGCATCTTGAGGTGTGTTTGCAGCAGAGAGACGAAATGGCGAGCCGAAAGTTGGGCCAATTCCTGATCAAAGGAAAGAGGAACGACGAGATCGATACCCAACTCACGGATGAGCCTGAGCCTTTCCTCCAGGGTAGTCAGCTGGGGCAATGAGGTTCGGGTCGACAGCACCTGCTGCGGGTGAGGGCAGAAGGTCACCACTCCGGGGAGATAATCCCTTGTTGCGGCCTCCCTCTTCAGGGAATCTATCAGACGCTGGTGACCCAGATGAACGCCGTCAAAAACACCGATAGTGAGTACGGTCTCACGCTGCGGGGTAAACCCTCTTAGCTCGTCCTCAGCCCTCATACAATTCTAATCCTAAGCCCTTTTCCCAGCCACGCTGCGCCCCATGGCAGCGGCTACAGGAACCAGCTGCCTCATGAGATCCTCGAAGTGCTCGAAGGTGAGGGACTGAGCACCATCCTTAAGGGCCGTATCAGGAGCAGGATGAACCTCAACCATCAGACCGTTGGCTCCGGCAGCCACAGCAGCCAGGGCCATCGGCGCCACCAGATACCATTTGCCGGTGCCGTGGCTCGGGTCAGCCACAATCGGCAGATGGCTCAGCTTGTGAATTATGGGGATAGCACTGACATCCATGGTATTGCGGGTGTAGGTCTCGAAGGTTCTGATGCCTCTTTCACAGAGAATCACCTGGCGGTTCCCCTGGGACAATATATATTCCGCCGCCAAAAGCCATTCCTGAATAGTCGCTGACATACCCCTCTTGAGCATTACCGGCTTGTTGGCCCTCCCGACCTCATCCAGCAGGATGAAGTTCTGCATATTGCGCGCCCCCACCTGCAGGATATCGGCATACCTGACTACCAGATCCACGTCATCAGGGGTGAGCACCTCGGTAATCAGTGGCAGCCCTGTTTCTTCCTTGGCCTCAGCCAGAAGCTTGAGCCCCTCCTCTCCCAGACCTCTAAATGAATAGGGCGAGGTGCTCGGCTTAAAAGCACCGCCCCTGAGGATGCTGGCGCCTGCCGCCTTCACCGCCCGCGCTGTGCTCATTACCTGTTCCCTAGTCTCCGCAGCACAGGGGCCGGCCATGACCACCACTTCATTCCCGCCTATTGCTACTCCGCCAACCTTGATGACGGTGTCGTCAGGTTTGAACTCCCGGCTGGCCAGCTTGTAGGGCATGGAGATCGGCACCACATCCTCCACTCCGGGGATCATCGATAACCTCTCGCGCAGATCAGGGACGGCGGCGGTAACACCCACTACCCCAATCACCGTACGTTCCACACCTCTGGACAGGTGCCCCTTCAGTCCCAGGTTATCCAGCCGCGCCAATACATCCGTGATCTCTCTATCCTGGGACCCTGTCTTCATCACTATGATCAAGCTCTCTTCCCCCCGTCATTAGGCGAATGCCTCAGCACTTCGGCGCCCTTGATATACACATGCACAATATCTTCAGCCTTCTTCTCAGTATTGAAGAGGATCAGGATCCGGACACACCGAGGCAGGCTATGAGGAACATCCATCTCATGGCCGCACATGAGAGCCGTTTCTGTCCAGCCCAACTGGCGTGCTGCGAGAGCCGGAAATTCTGCGTTAAGGTCAGGTGTAGTGGTAAAAAACATGCAGGCTACCACCTGCTTCTCCACCTGGTTGGAGTCAACCATCTTTTGCAGCAATTCCCGTGTTGCAGCCAGGATATCCTCCCTCTTATTCGCCACCGCCACGGTAGCGCCTCTGATGCCTCTACACCACATCGTTCATCCTTTTGACCAAAGTGAAATATTCATTATGACACAGCCATATTTAATCAACAAGGTACCGAATTGCCTCATCTAAAATGTAACCGAAGGGATGGTGGTTGACTCATGTAAAAGGTAACCGAAATGGGGGAGAATTGGGCTAGCTTAAGTGGTGAAGGAGATGAAAGCTAGCCAATGGATATTAGAGCACGGAAGGAGT
>JAPLHP010000091.1 GCA_026389585.1 Chloroflexota bacterium
CTGGGCGGTGGGGGCACCATCCTACACTACGATGGCAGCTCCTGGAGCACGATGACCAACGGCACCACAAGTCACCTTTATGGTGTCTGGGGCAGCTCCTCCTCTGATGTGTTCGCCCTGGGCGATGGGGGCACCATCCTACACTACGATGGCAGCGCCTGGAGCACGATGACCAGCGGCACCATCAATTACCTTAGAGATGTCTGGGGCATCTCCTCCTCCGGTGTGTTCGCCGTGGGCGATGGGGGCACCATCCTCTACTACAATGGCAGTGCCTGGAGCACGATGACCAGCGGCATCACAAGTCACCTTTATGGTGTCTGGGGCAGCTCCTCCTCTGATGTGTTCGCCGTGGGCTATGGGGGCACCATCCTCTGCTACAATGGCAGTGCCTGGAGCACGATGACCAGCAGCATCACAAGTGACCTTTATAGTGTGTGGGGTAACTCCCCCTCTGATGTGTTCGCCGTGGGCTATGGGGGCACCATCCTCCATTACGGTGGCAGTGCCTGGAGCACGATGACCAGCGGCACCATAAATGACCTTTATAGTGTGTGGGGCAGCTCCCCCTCTGATGTCTTCGCCGTAGGCTATGGGGGCACCATCATCCACTACAATGGCAGCGCCTGGAGCACGATGACCAGCGGTACCACAAATCACCTTATGGGCATCTGGGGCAGCTCCTCCTCTGATGTCTTCGCCGTGGATTATGGGGGCACCATCCTTCATTACAATGGCAGCGCCTGGAGCACGATGACCAGCGGCACCGCGAATCACCTTTATGGTGTCTGGGGTAGCTCCTACTCTGATGTCTTCGCCGTAGGTAGTTCCGGCACAATCTTGCATTACTTCGACCTCGAGTCACAACTACCCACCATAACCTCGGTCAGCCCCAACCAAGGCAATCAGGCTGCGACTCTCGATGTCACCATCAGCGGCACCTACTTCACGAGTCCCACCGCAGTAAGCTTCGGCTCCGGGATAACCGTCAACAGCTCCATGGTGAATAGTTCCAACCAGATAACTGCCAATATCGTAATCAGCAGCTCAGCTACGCTTGGTTCCAGAGATGTCTCAGTGACTACCCCAGGAGGCACTGCCACCAAGACAGGCAGTTTCACGGTGGCTGAGCCTTCACCGACCATGGACTCGGTCACCCCGGATGAGGGTATTCAGGGAGAAGCATTAACCGTGACCATCATCGGCACCTATTTCACCGGAGCCACCGCAGTGAGCTTTGGCTCAGAGATAACCGTTGACAGCTTCACACTAGACAGCGACAGCCAGATAACGGCTAACATCACCATCAGTAGCTCAGCTACGGCTGGGGCCAGGAATGTTTCGGTGACTGCGCCAGCAGGCACTGGCAAACTGACTGAAGGCTTCACGGTGACACAAGTGGCCTCCAATCACAGTAAGACTTGGCTTGCCGCTGGGCTAGGCGCAGCCCTAGCGGTAGTCATTGCAGTTTACCTATCAATCCGCTTCTTTCGTAGTAGAAGGCAGGTAAAGAAAAGGCAGGTGAAGAAGTAGAACGGCAGAGCATTCCCTGGCTTCATGCGGTGAGCCACGTTGGAGTCGAAATCAATCAGATTGAACCTTTCGACATATTGTTCAGCGATGCGGTGCCGAGGGAGAGACCAGTCCAAAATTCCTTCAAGTGCTGCCACCATCCAAACATAGTGTCTGTTCCAAGCTGAAGTTTCCGGGCATAAGCGAATGGAATGCTCCAGCCGATTTTCGAAGCATCTACTTGCCGGGCTACGCAGGCGCTCCAGTGTTGGGATCTCTAATGAAACAAGTGGTACAATCACCGGGGGCAGGTCAATGGTGGAAAGCATTTCATCCACGTTGATCGATCTGTCAAGGAGTTCGACAAATATAGTCATAGGTCCTCGTGATGTCTGATTGGTATTTGTACATGGTAAGATGCCATGACGGTAGTCTGTATACAGGAATCTCGACTGCCGTCGAGCGGCGATTCGCCCAGCACCAGGGAAACGGAAATAGCGGATCGAAGTACCTGAGAAGCAGGGGGCCTTTGACTTTGGTATTCCAGAAGAGGTTGGGAACCAGAAGCTTGGCGTTGAAGGTGGAAAACAAAGTCAAGAAGCTGTCAAGGGAGAAGAAGGAGAGGCTGATTGGGGTCCCTGGATATGTCGAAGGCATAGTGAGGCGAACACAGAACCCCTGAGGACGACCTGAAGGGCTGCAGAGCGCGTGTTGAAATCCCCTGGAACTCCAGCAAGTGGTTCCCGCCAGCAAGCTGGCTGGCATGAAAGGATAATGAAGAAAGATTTGACAGAAGGCCACCTCACAGAGTACTGATTAAAGGCAGTTGAATGCCAGATGGTGACGTCAACAGAATAAGAGCAACGCGGCACGGCTGTTGAAAGGAGACTGATATGAAGGAAGCCGCAACTCCGCAGGAAAAGGCCATTGTGGTCGTAGATCTGCAAAAAGATAATGTGGGCAGGTATTGTCGGGCGATTATCCCCAACGTCAAGCTCCTCCTGCAAGAGGCCAGGGGCAAAGGAATCCCCATAATCTTCGCCTGTGACAGCAGATATCCGGACGATTTCATTTTCACCAAGGGCGGGCATCCAGTGCGCACCATTCGGGGAACTGCCGGAGCGGCAGTCATCGAGGATATGGAGCCGCGAGCCACTGACATCGTCGTCGAAAAGAGGATGCTCAGTGCCTTCTTTGGCACCGACCTCGATTTTACGCTGCGGCAAAAGGGAATCAAGACGCTCATTGTGACCGGCGTGGCCACCTGGGCCTGCGTTTTGAAGA
This sequence comes from Chloroflexota bacterium, assembly GCA_026389585.1. Classification (NCBI taxonomy): domain Bacteria; kingdom Bacillati; phylum Chloroflexota; species Chloroflexota bacterium. The sequence goes on from JAPLHP010000091.1 coordinate 2,797, forward strand.
CGGTCTTTGACGCGGCCGAGCTGGGGTATGAAGTCATCGTCCCGGCAGATTGCTGCGCCTCGCCATCTCCGGAAGGCCACGAGCCTGCGTTGAAGGTGATGGGACTGCTGCGCGTGGTGAAGCCCTCCGTCAGAGATGTACTGGAAACTCTCTGACGGGGCCACCGGGCGGAAGGATGGGTCATACTCATAGTCATAGCTCATGGCTCGTAGCTGATGGCAGAGATTGCTTCGTCGCCCTTCTGCAGAAGGACTTCTCGCAATGACAGGATGGAATTCGTCTGTCACTTGCGCTCCGCTCCTTTACAGGGAGGCTCTCTTTGTTGTATAATAACAATTCAGAGTTACAGTTTGGGTTATTACAAGCTTCTTAGAATCCGCCCGCATTTCTCTCAAGTATTGGATGACCGGGACTCTAACCAGTATTTCATAGACAGGAGGTCATCCAATAGGCTATCAGGCTAAATCAATCCAGCGTTCTGCTTGCGGAAAACCCTTTGCCTTCAGCACTGAAGAGCAGGGGTTTTGCCATTTTTCAGACAAGAGAGGTGCAGGGACCTTTCCAAGGAGCTACAGTGAATTTCGAAACCTTTGATCTTGATCCAAGCATCATGGCCGGTGTACAGGCGGCCGGTTATGTTACACCCACACCAATCCAGATTAAGTCCATCCCGCCAATCATGCAGGGCCGCGACCTGATTGGTCTGGCACAGACCGGAACCGGCAAGACTGCGGCTTTCGTGCTGCCAATTCTGCAGCGCCTGCTGCAACGCCCGAGGGGTCGCATTGGTGCTCTCATAATCTCGCCCACGCGTGAGCTAGCCGAGCAGACATACGAGGCTGCAACCGAATTGGGACGGCAAACGGGGCTGCGGAGTCTCACCATTTACGGCGGGGTGGGTATACATCAACAGAAACAAGCACTGCGTACTGGAGTCGAAATCGCTGTGGCCTGCCCCGGCCGATTGCTCGATCACCTGTGGCAGGGTACATTCGATCCATCATATGTGGAAGTCCTTGTAATCGACGAGGCAGACCGGATGTTTGACCTGGGCTTTCTACCCGATATCCGGAACATCTTGAAATGCCTGCCACAGGAGCGGCAGACACTGCTTTTCTCGGCCACCATGCCCCGTGATGTCCGGAGTCTGGTGCAGGAAGTCCTGCATGACCCGGTCACCGTGCAAATTGGCCGTATGCTGCCGGCAACAACGGTGTCTCATGCTCTCTATCCGGTGGGACAGCACCTGAAGACTGCGCTCCTGAAGGGACTCTTGCGCAGAACCAGTACGAAATCGGTGCTTGTATTTACACGTACCAAGCATCGCGCCGAGCGTGTCGCGCAGCAACTGATAAGTGCGGGCTACCGGGCAGCCTCACTGCAAGGTGATCTGTCCCAGTACCAGCGTCAGGCCGCTCTCGATGGCTTCCGTGCCGGCTCAGTTAAGATACTGGTGGCGACTGACGTTGCCGCTCGCGGCATCGATGTTTTGAGTATTTCACACGTCATTAACTACGACATGCCGGACACTACGGACGCCTATACGCATCGTATTGGCCGCACGGGACGAATCGGCGCAACTGGTGATGCCTTCACATTTGTGACAACTGAAGACGTGGCCATGGTACGCGCTCTTGAGCACCTGCTGAACGCGCCACTGGAGCGCCGCACATTGCAGGACTTTGATTATAGAGCATGTGCATCAGACAGCGAAGTCATCCGCTCTCCGCACCGGTTCGGACAGCGCACTGTACGGAATGAGCGGGTTGGCATCAAATAGACATTTCTGCTCAGAGAGGCAGCCTGGAAGTAACGCCCAACCCGATTTGCCGGTCCGGAGTCAACTCAATCTGCCTGCTTTCCCGCATTGCCAATAGTCTGTCCCAGACTATTTCCGGCATATCGATCAAGCGCCAGGTTTGCCCTATTCACTAAAGCCTCTTTCCTGTGTTAAGATAGTGCCATGCCCTGCGGCGTGGTCTGTGATGGGAGAGAGCATGGTATCCTGTCATCCGGACACTTTCCCACATGCTTTTCGAGAAGCCTACTCCCCGCATTCCAGGTCTTCTGAAAAGGGCAGGAATGGAAACTGCTGAGCTAAGGAGGAGACGATGATCTTAGGTGTAACACTGGGAATAATTGCCTTGGTAATAGCCCTGATACTCATCCTTCCATCCACCAGGTATATCGGACCCACTGAGGTAGGTCTGATAGTGAAGAAGGTGGGGAAGAAGCTTCCTGCCGATGAGCCTATGGCTTTTCACGGTGAGGCTGGTTATCAGATGGAACTGCTTATGCCAGGACTGCGCTGGAAGTTCTGGCCCATCTTTTCGGTGATAAAGTATCCCTGGGTGCAAATACCGGCAGGCGAAGTTGGTGTTGTCATCGCTCAGGTTGGCAAGCCGCTTCCCATTGGCGCTAAGTCCGCGGTTTATAAACCGGAGTACGGTTCTTTCCAGAATCTGAAGAGTTTCCTCGAGAATGACGGCCAAAAGGGTGTGCAGAGACCAGTCCTGCCTCCGGGGAGTCTGGCTCCCTTCCATCCGGTAGGTCTTCTGATTATTACCAGGAAGCAGGTCTATGGAAGGCCAATAGAACCCGATTTGCTCACCAAGTTTCAGAAGCAGGGGTCCCTCACCCCCAAGGATTTTGGCCTCGAGCCCGATCAGCTTAATCTGGTCGTGATTGAACCGGAATCAACTGCAGCCGATAGAAAAGTCAAGGATGCTATTGGCATTATTACTACTCTTGAAGGGGAGCCCCTCGCCGCTGGCGATATAGCTTCCAGGCTGGGGGGGTTTGACGATGTGAAAAAGCTCGAAGGGAGCAGCGGCACCGATGCTGACCTGATTGAGCTGGTCCTGGGTTGTCAGAACATCATGCATAATAACTATCAGGACTTCCAGAAGTTTCTTGACCTGGGAGGCAAGATCGGCCTTCAGCATGACCCACTGCTCTACGGAGCCTATGCCTTGAATCCCTTCCTGGTCAGGGTTGATATCGCTCCCATGCTGGTGGTGGAGCAGGGCGAGACTGCCGTAATCAAGTCTTACGTGGGGTTGATGACTGAGGATGTCACCGGCGAGGAATTTAAGTTTGGCGTCATAGTCAAACCGGGACACAGGGGTATCTGGAGAGAGGCCCTGGGCACCGGCAAGTATCCCATCAATCCGCACTGTTATCAGGCTGAAATCGTACCTACGGCCATACTGACACTTAACTGGGCGGAGCAGACCTCCAAGGCCCACTCCCTTGATGCTACCCTGTCACAGATCGTGGCTAAGAGCCGTGAAGGTTTCATATTTAAGATTGACCTGCAGGTGCAGATCCACGTCTCGGGCGTAGAGGCTCCCAGGGTTATCTCTATGGTGGGCACTATGCAGAACCTGGTCAGCGAAGTCTTACAGGCTGCTGTAGGCAACCACTTCAGGGATAAGATGCAGAGTATGAGGGCTGTTCAGTTCATCGAGACAAGGCAGCAGGTTCAGGAGGAAGCCTTCAAGCATATCGAGTCTAAGTTGAGCCAGTATAAGGTGGAGACGAAGGGTGTGTACATCCAGGATGTCATACTTCCCGAACAGTTGGTGAAGGTCTTGACGGAGAGGGAAATTGCCAACCAGGAGATAGAGACGTTCAAGAAGCAGAGGGATGCTCAGGAACAGAGAATTGTGATGGAGAAGTCGAAAGGCGTTGCCGATAAACAGAGTGAACTGGCTTCATCTGAAGTCAATATTACCATCAAGGGGAATAATGCCGAAGCCAGAAAGAAGGAAGCCGATGGCGAAGCCTACTATACCCTCGAAACCGGCAGAGTGAAGGGAGCAGAAGTAGAGGCTATCGGTATGGCCAAGGCGAAGGCATATAAGGCTCAGGTGGAAGCGCTGGGGCAAGATTCCACCGCCCTGGTCAATGCCATCACCGCTCTGTCAGATAAGGGCTTGAAGTTTGTTCCTGACGTCATGGTGAGTGGCGGCGGGTCCTCCATAGATGGACTGGCCGGGGTTCTCATGAACATGCTGGGCAAAATGGGTAAACCGCCAGTCATTCCGGCTGCCTTGCAGGAGGGTGGCAAGAAGAAAGGATAGCCTGACACCCGGCAGACTCCGGGTCCAGCAAGCACTCGCTCTCAGTACCCAACCTGCATCAATCATGGGCACGGGCACTGCTCCGAAACGCCCCGGTTTCGGAGCAGTGCTTTTTCGATAGCACGAATACGCTATCCAGATCTGGTAAACCAAGTGTAGTTGGTTATTCTTACACTCTCAACCATGAGTTGACTTACCCCCCCTTGTTTATTATTGACAGCAGATAAAGTAGTTGGTATAATGCTAATAGTTTATAAAATAATAATAGATTGGTTTGGCCATATCTTATCCGTGTCGAGAAGTGATGGCAGGCCTTAGGGAAGGAGGGGCAAAATGGATAGACAGAGACGCATGCTGAACGCTCTGACGGTCTTCTTACTCGGTGTCGGAGTGCTCGTTCTGTTCCTCGGCCCATGCGCAGGGCTCTACAGCATCGCTGTGGGATTCGTCGGCCTGATTGCCTTCTGGGTGGTGGCAATTACCCTCAGGGTATACCATGTCAGCACACCGAAAGACGACGACTACTGGTCGTATCGATAGAGTCTTGAATACAAGACCAAGGGGAGGTGAAGAGTGGAAAAACAGAATCGCAAAGTGAATGCCCTGACAATCTTCTCAAGGAGTATTGGCATCCTGCTTCTGGCCGCCTTCACGGTTATTGGCATCCTGGTTATGGTCCTCAGCCCACACCCGGGACTGTACGGTATCGCCCTGACTGTATGCGCGGGACTGTACGCCATAGTCCTGGGGTTCGCCGCGGTGGGTGCATCCGGGCACATCGGCAAGGTTTTGAATACATAAGAAAGGCACCCCCCTTTCTACAAAGAACCCTCCGATCGGAGGGTTCTTTGTTTCAATCATCCTGAAGCAAGTCCCAAGGTTCGACAACACCCCTGATGATGGTATACTGGGGCCAGCCCCGGCCAGAGGATCGCCTTCAACTTCCATCCCTCAAAGGGCCGCTGCTTCCTCACCATAGGAGTGAATGTCTCCCATAATGACCCCGATCCCACAGCCACCATTCTGAAAAGCATCGCCCGCCAGGAACGGGATATCAAGGATGCCATAGTCCGGGTGCAGATCAATATCGCCGAACACCTCGATGGGCTGGTTCAGGAGCAGGAGATTCATCGGGCGCTGGGTGAAGCACAGTATGTCTCCATCACCAAGGATGTGGAACGTGAGCGCCGCACCAGACCGGGAGACCGCTCGGGTGAACCCATGAGCCCCACCGAGGCGCTCAAGGCTTACCTGGCACTGAAGAAGCCCCCTGCTGACAGTACCAGGGTGTTGCTTGAATACGCCGATAGGCTTATTCAGGAAACCAGGGGCGAAGATTAAGAGGGAAGCAGCGATCCGATAAAGCCCCTCTGTCCCCGCACAAACTCCTCCGCCGTCATCGCCCGCTTGCCTTGCAACTGCAGCCGCACCAGCCCCAGAATACCATCACCCGTTTGCACCCCAAGGGGAGCACCCTTTGCCCCCTTTGTCTCGACCACCCTTCCCGGTTCGCCCTCCCCCGGCAAGGGCACCGCCTCGATAATACTCACCAGCTTGCCCTGCCAGGTGGTATGGCAGCCAGGCCAGGGTTGAAAGGCCTTCACCCTCCGCCACAGCTCCACTGCCGCGCGGAGCCAGTCCATCCGCCCATCCTCCTTGGTGACCATCCTGGAATAGGTGACTCTCCCGTTATCCTGCGGCTGCGGGGCCAGCCTGCCCCCCACCCATAAGGGCAGCGTTTCCATCAGGAGCTGCGCCCCCATCTCTGCCAGACTGGCGGTGAGCGTCGCCGTGGTATCCTCAGGCGATACCGGCCACTCCCGCTGCGCCAGCACGGGGCCGGTGTCCATGCCCTTGTCCAGAAGCATGATGCTCACCCCGGTCACTTCATCACCGGCCAGGATCGCCGCGGCTACCGGCGCCGGGCCGCGGTGCCCGGGGAGGAGCGAGGGGTGGATGTTGAGGCAGCCGTAGCGGGGGATGTCCAGAACGCTCTGCGGCAGCAACCGACCGTAGGCCGCCACCACGATGGCAGACGGCTGCAGTTCCGCCAGCTTCTCCACTTCCTCCGGCTGCCTCAGAGAAGGAGGCTGCCGCACTGTCAGCCCGTAGTGCAGCGCCGCCGCCTTCACCGCCGGCGGCACCAGCTTGCGCCCCCTTCCCGCCGGCTCATCCGGCTGCGTATAGACCGCCACCACCTCATTTTCACTGTGGACAAGGCGGTCCAAGGCAGGGAGGGCAAACCCCGGTGTGCCCAGGAAAACAATCCTCACAGCGGTCACATTCTAGCATGGAGGCCCGAATGCAACAACGGGCTGAATCACTCTGCACAGACAACCCCATTTTTTACCGATGCGAATCTGTTGTATAATCTGGGGCACAGGTCATCACAATCTTCAAAAAAGGGGGGCAAGCATGGCAAAGAAAAGGATCTTTGTGTCCGGGGCCTCTGGTTCCATGGGCGGCGAAGCCTTCAAGGAACTGCTGAAAAGAAGAGCCAAATACGACGTCGTCACTCTGCTCAGACCTTCCAAGCAGAACAAGAAGGCCTTTGCCCAATATGAGGGGCAGGAGGGAGTGAAGATCGTCTGGGGAGATTTAAGTAATCCTGATGATGTACTGAAGGCCGTTGAGGGAGTGGATCAAGTCCTCCATCCGGCTGCCCTGATCGCTCCGGAGGCAGACGACCACCCGGATCTGTGCAGGAAGATTAACTGCGGCGGCACTGAAAACATCATCGCAGCTATCAAGAAGCAACCCAATGGCCTCGACAGGGTTCGGATGGTCTATATCAGTTCCGTAGCCGCATACGGAGACCGGCTTCCCCCTATTCACATGGTCAGGGTGGGAGACCCCCTGAAGCCCAGCGTTGGCGACTATTACGCCACGACAAAAATAGCCGCAGAAAGAGCCGTCATAGAATCCGGCTTGAAATACTGGGCCGTCATGCGGCAGACCTATATTGCTATCCCCAACGCACTGACACTCATGGATCCCATCATGTTCCACCAGCCTGTCAACACCTGCATCGAACTGATCACCAGTGAGGATGCAGGATACGGACTCGTCCAGACCATCGAGGCGCCCGATGAGTTCTGGGGCAGGGTATATAACATGGGAGGAGGCCCATCATGCCGGGTTATCTTCAAGGACTACCTGGCACAAATGATGAATCTCTTTAGTCTGGGAGACTTCAGAAAGATAATGCCCCTTAACTGGTTCGGCGTAAGGAACTTCCACTGCTGCTGGTATGAAGATAGCTACGTTCTCAACGAATACCTCGGTCACTGGAGACATTCAATCAAGGATCACTATGCGCAGGTAAAAGCCAATATCCCCTGGTATTTGAAATTCGGAGCCAGACTCGCGCCTCCTTTCATCGTGAGAGCATACATGAAGAGAACAGCAGAGCCGCTGCAATGGATCGAAAAGAACGAAGAGGAAAAGATCAAAGCCTTCTTCGGCAGCCGTGAACAATGGGAGAAGCTCCCAGATTGGGCCCACTATCAAGAGATAGAGCCGGGGAAGCCGAAAGAGCCTCCGGACAGGTCACGGAATGCTGACTTCAAGCGCTTCACCATGGAAGAGATACGGCAGATGGCCGAGGCCAGAGGGGGAGTGTGCCTCTCCACAACGTTCACCGATATCAAAACGAAGCTCAGGTGGAAATGCGCCTTCGGGCATGAGTGGGAAGCTACGCCGGTGCTTATCAGGGCCGGACACTGGTGCCCGGAATGTTATCCCCCGCCGTGGAACTGGGATGCCCTGGCTAAGGTGGACCCGCTGCTGGCCAGGCACTACTACAATAATCACGATAAGAACGAAAGCCAGAAGGTTGACTACCTGTATTGCCCCTCCCCCATGGTGAAGTAAGGGCCAGGATCGGCTTACTCTCGCTTCCCGGAATCCGAGAGCGCAATTCTGCGATATCTCAGTTGTGACTGAGAACCGTCAATGTCATAATAGCGATTGAGATGATTATCATCGGCGAGAATATACACATCATTTCAAAGGCTGTTTCCGCCGCCGTAAAGGAACGAAACGCCAGGGCCATCCAGGATCTGGCCGTGGCGCAGGCGGAGGCCGGCGTTGATTACATCGATCTCAACCTCGGCCCGGCTAGAAAAGACCCCGATGCCGCTGAGTGGCTGGTGAACACAGTTCAGGCGGTGACCGATCTGCCGCTATCCGTCGATACCCTGAATCCCGCAGCGATGGAGGCCGGGCTCAAGGTCTGCCGGAAAAGACCCCTGCTCAACTCCGCTTCCGGGAGAACTGACAGCAAGGAGAAGATGCTGCCCCTGGCCAGTAAATATGGTACCGGCGTGGTGTTATCGGTACTGACGGATGAGGGCTGTCCTGCGGATATTGAATCACGGCTGGAAAGCATCATGGAAACCATAGCCTATGCCAACGATCTGGGTATCCTCACCGAGGATATCTGGGTCGATCCCATCCTTTTGCCGGTCAGCGCCGACCAGAAACAGGTGGCCGAAGCCCTGGAGTTCATAAAGATATTGCCGGAGGCTGTCCCTGGTGCGAAGTCAACACTGGGACTCTCCAACATATCCAACGGGACGCCCGCAGAACTGAGAGGGATTCTCAACCGTACTTACATGATCATGCTGGAGAGAGCCGGGCAATACTCGGTGATAGCCGATGCTCTGGATAAGGAGATGATGAGCCTCAATAGAGGCGAGATGCCTGATGTCGTCGATCTCATCTACAGAATGATGGATGGAGAAGATATAGCCCTGTCCTCTCTCTCAGCAAAGCTGCGCGACTACGTGAAGACAACCCGGGTCCTTCTGGGCCACACGCTTTATTCGCATTCCTGGCTGGAGGACTGAGAGCGCCAAAGGAGAAGTCGGTATGCAGTACAGAGCACCTATCGAGGCATATACAGGGACGGTCAGAGAGGTCACTATAGGAACAGGGGCGAAAGCCTTGAAGATCGGGGGGGAGAGTGCCCTTCCCTTTCACTATTTCGATCAGGGCTCCATCCCCAACCCTCCCAGGCTGGCCCTGGAAATATGTGACATGGAACCCAGGGATTGGGCAGAATCGGTGCTCCAGCCTTACAAGGATGTTGTCTCTGACCCCGTCAGGTGGGCCAGGAAGTGCGTTGATTACGGTGCCGATGCTGTTTGCCTGCAACTGGTGAGCACGGACCCGACCGTGAAGGATACGTCTCCAGAGGAGGCAGCAAAGCTCGCCAGAAGGATTTCCGAGGCCATACCGGTGCCCCTCATCGTCTATGGTTCCGGTGACGAGAAAAAGGATGTGCCCGTCTTGACCAGGGTGGCCGAGGTGTGCCGGGGGGAGAACCTCCTCCTGGGACCGGCAGTCAAGGAAAACTACGAGGGGATCGCCAGGGCGGTTTCCGAACACGGACATGCGTTGATTGCCCAGACCCCTGTAGATATCAACCTCATGAAGGAGCTGAATATAAAGCTGTCCAAATTCTTCCCCCCGAACAGGATTGTCATTGACCCTTTGAGTTCAGCTTTGGGCTATGGCATGGAATATAGCTTCACCATAATGGAGAGGACAAAGCAGACAGGAGTGATCTACAAGGACGCCATGATGCAGATGCCTATGATCGCCAACCTGGGGGGCGAATGCTGGAAGACAAAGGAGGCCAGGGAAAACGAGAGGCAGGGGATACTGTGGGAGGGAATGACAGCCATCTCTCTGCTGCTTACGGGAGCAGATCTCGTTGTTTTGAGACACCCTGAAACCATGAAATTGATCAGGCATCTCATGGCGGAGAGGTAAAGGAATGACGGAAGCGAAGGAAAAGAAGCAGAAGAAGACCAGGAAACACCAGCAGATTGAGAAGCTGATAAGGGCAGAGGATCAGTGGGAGCCGGTCGGGCATACCCCCATGCCGGACATCGCCGATCTGAGAAACTGGGATATGCGGCTGATGAAGACCTACAAGCCCTTCTACGCGCCTTTCTGCGATGTGTGCTGCTTCTGCACCTACGGTAAGTGCGACCTCACCTGCGGACAGCGGGGGGCCTGCGGCATCGACATCGCAGGCCAGCAGGGGAGGTTCATCCTTCTGGCCTGCTGTGTGGGCCTTTCTGCTCACGGCGCCCATGCCAGACACATCGTTGATCTTATGATTGAAAAGTACGGTGAGGACTACAAGATCGATCTGGGCAACAATGTCGCCATTGAGGCACCCAACATCAGGACCGTGCTGGGACTGAAACCGGAATCGATGCGCGACCTGCGAACAGCGGTCGAGTATGTGGAGCGGCAGTTGATCCACCTGATTTCGGCGCTCCATACCGGTCAGGAGGGCAGCAACATAGATTATGAGTCCAAGGCCCTTCATGCCGGTATGCTGGACCATGTGGCTATGGAAATCGCTGATGTCGCCCAGATCTCGGGATTTAAATACCCCACATCCGTGGCCGAGACTCCGCTGGTAAGCCTGGGCACCGCCTCCGTGGATATCAGTAAACCCACCATTCTGGTGATCGGCCATAATCCCGCCTCTTCCACCGCTATCATCGACTACCTCCGGGCGAACAGCCTCGACGAGAAAGTGGAGCTGGGTGGTCTGTGCTGCACTGCTCATGAGGCGACCCGGTATTCGGATAAGGCCAGGGTGATCGGCCCCCTCTCCAGACAGCTCTACTACGTGAGGACCGGCATTGCTGATGTCATAGTGACCGATGAGCAGTGCATCAGGACCGACCTGGTAGAAGAAGCTAAGAAAGTAGACTCTGCCTTCATCGCCACCTCAGACAAAGCCTGCTACGGGCTTGAGGATGCCACCGAGATGGAGACGGATGACATAGTGAAGCAGATGCTGGATCAGGGCAAGCAATTCCTCATCCTCGACCATGAGAAGGCCGGTGAGGTGGCTGTGAGAGTGGCCCTGGCGCTGGCACCGAAGAGGAAGAAGGAGCTTCTAAGCGAAAAGGAGGCCCTGGAGCTGGCCAAGAGGTGCGTGCAGTGCGGCATGTGCGAGAGGGTCTGCCCCAACATGCTCCTCATCGGCGAAGGGATCAGCCAGGTAGCCCTGGGGAATCTTGACGAACTGAGGAATATCTTCGACAAGTGCCTCGGCTGCGGCAAATGCGAGGAGGAGTGTCCTCACGATGTGCCCATCTTCAAAATCATGCAGGTGGCTGCCAGCAAAGAGGCCTACAAGATACGGGTTGGGCGCGGGCCCATTATGGATACCGAGATCAGGAACGTCGGTGCCCCCATAGTGCTGGGAACCATCCCCGGCGTGGTGGCCTTCGTGGGATGTTCCAGCTACCCGGACATGAATGACCTTGTGGAGATGGTCGAGGAATTCGCTAAGAGAAAATACATCGTGGTCCTCAGCGGCTGTGCCGCTATGACTGCCGGTATGAAGAAAGACCCCGAGGGACGGACCATCTATGAAAAGTACCCTGCCAGCTTTGACGCCGGTGGAGTGGTGAACGTGGGCTCCTGCGTGTCCAACGCCCACATCACCGGAGCCACTATCAAGATAGCCAATATCTTCGCCAGCCTCCCCCTGAGAGCCAACTACGAGGTTATCGCCGACTACATTCTCAACCGCGTGGGGGCTGTGGGGGTAGCCTGGGGGGCTTACTCACAGAAGGCAGTCTCCATCGCCACCGGCTGTAACCGGCTGGGAATCCCCGTGGTCCTGGGACCCCACTCATCCAAGTCCCGCCGACTCTTCCTTTCCAGAAAGGAAGAGGATAACTGGACGGTAATGGACGGCAGAAAAGGGGAACTGGTGGATACCGGCGAGCCTTCTCCAGAGCACCTGGCCTATGTCACCGAGACGAAGGAGAGGGCTATGGTCACCATCGCCAAGCTGTGCATCAGGAAGAACGATACGGCACAGGGAAGAGCCCTGAAACTGAATCACTACATCTCCCTGTACAAGAAGTATATGGGCGGCGGGCTCCCGCCGGACCTGCACCTGTACGTCAGGACCGACAGAGACCTCCCCATTGTGTATAAGAAGGAAGCTGCGGCATACCTGAAGGAGGTGGGCTGGAAGCCGAAACCTGTCCTGACCCTCCCCACCCTGATCGGCACCTATCCCAGCAAAGTGCCTCTGGAGTCTGTCATTCACTAAGAGAGGATGCGCATAGCATGATTGAGGAGTTCATCGCCGATACCGAGAAGCTTCTCGGCTACATGCGCCGCATCGAGAGGGGCCAACTCGTCTGCATTGAACCTGCCAGAAGGCTGGCAAAGAAGCAGGGCCTGGGTATGGAGCAGCTCGAAGAGGCTATCCAGTCAGGCATTCGAAAAAGGATTTCCGCCTATATCGAGAGCATTAGTGAGGGCGAAGACACCGAAGTCTATGCTACCCTCATCAGAGAGCTGGCCAGAGAGCACGATTTAGACATAGTCGAACTGGAAAAGAAGATTCTACAGGCCATGAAAGACGCCGACTTCAGGAGGTTCGCCCGCTACATCAATATGATTGAGAACGAGAACATTCACCTCATCAGTAAGGCCAGAGCAATTAAAAGGAAATACCGCATAGCGGGCCATCGCCTGGATGAAGCCATCAGACAGGGTGAATCTGCCTATCTGCTCCGTAATATCAGGCAGATCAGGAAAGGCCCCCGCTTCCACCCGCTTCTGCCCCGCGAAGAGATACTGCTGAGGAGAATCGCCAGGAAGTATGGGCACGAGGAAAAGATCGAGGAAGCTATCAGGAAGTGGAGAGAGTTGAACTGTCACACTGAATGACAGCAGGACATCCCGGGGTTTTCTCCCCCGGTCAGCCAGGAGACAAATAGGAGGAAAGTATTTGGCTGGAATCTCAGATCTGGTAAAAAGGGTGGCGGTGGACAAATACCAGAGAGACAGGGATATGCTGATCCAGATCCTGCTGGATCTGCAGGGTGGCCTCGGCTGGCTGCCCGCAGAAGTGCTGGCAGAGGTGAGCCGGCAGTTGAGAGTATCCATAGCCCGCGTGTATCAGGTGGCCAGCTTCTACAAGGCTTTCAGCTTCTCTCCCAGGGGCCGTCACACGGTGACAGTGTGCCTGGGGACTGCCTGCCAGGTACGGGGTGCACCGAGACTCCTGGATAGAACTACAGACAAGCTCAAGCTGGCACCGGGAGAGACATCGGCAGATATGCGTTTCAGCCTGGATACTGTCAATTGCCTCGGCTGCTGTGCTCTGGGGCCGGTCATCGTCATAGACGGAAAGTACCACAGCAAACCTTCAACCTCGGAACTGGAGCACCTGTTTGATGCAGCGAAATAAGAGAGGAAACATGCCCGCTAAACTTCCCTCGCCGGAGGCACTGGAGACACTGCGAAATGGCATACTGTCCGGAAGGGATCCCCTGAAGACCGGCATTACTGTCTGCGCCGGCACCGGTTGCCAGACCTATGGCGCCAGGGATGTCTTCGAGGCCCTGGCGGAGGAAGTCAAGAATCAGGGATTGGCAGACAGGATACAGGTCAAGGCTACCGGCTGCCACGGGTTCTGCGAAAAGGGCGTTATCGTCGTCACCTCCCCCGATGAGGTCGCCTACGTCAAGGTGAAGCATGAAGATATCCCCGAAGTGGTCAGCGCCGTGGCCGGAAGGCGTATCGTGGAGCGTCTCCTCTACAGTGATCCTTCAACGGGCAAGAAGATTGCCAAGGAATCAGACATTCCTTTCTATAAGAATCAGACCCGCATCGTCTTCGGCAACAACAAACGCATCGACCCCAAAAATATAGACGATTACATTGCCCTGGGCGGATACAGCGCCCTGGCTAAAGCCCTGTCCCGCATGAAGACGGAAGAGGTGCTGGAAGAGGTGAAAAGGGCCAATCTGAGGGGCAGGGGCGGAGGAGGGTTTCCGACAGGCAGAAAGTGGGAGGAGACCAGGAATGCCCCTGGCAGCATCAAGTACGTGGTAGTGAACTGTGATGAGGGCGACCCCGGGGCCTACATGGATCGGTCGCTGATGGAGGGAAACCCGCACAGTGTGCTGGAAGGGCTCATCATCGGGGCTTATGCCGTAGGTTCTCACCAGGGATTCTTCTACGTTCGCCAGGAATATCCTCTGGCCTGCGAAAATCTGAACCTCGCCATAGAGCAAGCCAAGGAATATGGTCTTCTCGGGGAAAACATCCTCGGCTCCGGATTCAACTTCGCTGTGAAAGTGCACCGTGGCGCCGGAGCCTTTGTATCCGGAGAATCCAGCGCCCTCATGAGCGCCATCGAAGGAAAAGCAGGCGAACCGAGGATGAAATACGTCCACACTGCAGTCAGCGGGATAAAGGGAAGGCCATCGATTCTGAACAATGTGGAGACCTGGGCCACTGTCCCGCTCATCATAGAGAAGGGGGCAGAATGGTTCCGCTCCATAGGAACAGACGGCAGCAAGGGAACCAAGATATTCTCCCTGGTAGGAAAGGTGAACAACACCGGTCTGGTGGAAGTGCCTATGGGCATGACTCTCAGGCAGGTAATCTATGATGTCGGCGGAGGGATACCGGGTGGGAAGAAGTTCAAGGGAGTCCAGACCGGCGGGCCTTCGGGAGGCATAATCCCTGAAAAGCACCTCGACACGCCCATCGATTTTGATGCGCTGACCAGGCTCGGCTCCATGATGGGTTCCGGCGGCATGGTGGTCATGGATGAAGATACCTGCATGGTGGACGTCGCCAGATACTTCATCGACTTCCTGTGCAGCGAGTCCTGCGGCAAATGTATTCCCTGCCGCGAGGGTCTCCGTCTCCTGATGAAGGTTTTGACCGATATCTGCCACGGAGACGGGAAGCTTGGTGACATAGAGTTGATTGAGGAGGTAGCCGAAGTGATGGCAGATGCTTCCCTTTGTGCCCTGGGAACCACGGCTGCCAATCCGGTTCTGACCACCCTGAAATACTTCAGAGACGAATATGAAGCCCACCTGAACGAGAAGCGCTGCCCGGCCAGGTCATGCAAGGCCCTGACCTCATACTACATTGACCCCGCCAGGTGTTCGGCCTGCCTCATCTGTTTGAGAAATTGCCCTGCCGGGGCGGTCAACGGTGCTAAGGGCGAAATACACTGGATCAACCAGGAGAAATGCACCCGGTGCGGCGTATGTTTTGACGTTTGCCCGCCGCGCTTCAGCGCTGTGGTCAAAATTTCAGGCGAACCCCTACCACCACCTCCACCGCCAGGAACCATGGTCACCCGCAAGAAAGAGGCATAGGATGGCAGAAATGATAACCCTGGTCATAGATGGCAAGCAGGTAGAAGCCAGGCAGGGAGCTACTATCCTGCAGGCAGCCAGAGCAGCCAGCATCGATATACCAACGCTATGTGTACACCAAAAAATGCTGCTCTACGGGGCCTGCCGCATCTGCAGCGTGGAGGCTGAGAGGAATGGCCAGGTCCGGGTGGTAGCGTCCTGTGGCTATCCTGTCGAAGAAGGTCTGATCGTGAGAACCCGCAGCCCCAGGATAGACAGGATACGAAAGCTCCTTCTCGAACTGGTGGCCCCTCAGGCAATGTTCCAGGAGAATGTCGGCGGTGAGCTGAGGAGGCTGGCCGATGAATACGGGGCTGACATCCACCGCTTCGAGTACCGACTCAATGCCAAATCAAACAGGTGTATCCTCTGCGGCCTCTGTGTCCGCTACTGCGAAGAGATTGTCGGTGCCCCAGCGATAGGCTTCGTCGGAAGGGGAATCGAGCGAAGAGTGGTCTTCTACCCCGATATAGCCAGGAGAGTCTTTGCCGGCGGTATGGAGTGGGCGGCTGAAGTCTGTCCCACAGGCAAGATAGGCGCTGAATCAGATAGCTCCTATTTTGGCTTCACCGTTGAGGACTTCCTGGCGGACAGGCTATGAGCAGTTAGTGAAGGAGAGGGGAAATGGTTATGCCGCTTCATCGGGTGAACGTACTTACCGGTACCAAGTCCGCCATCATTCTTGATGATGCCGCCGAGTATGCCGCGTTGATCCAGCAGGCCAGACGTCCCCTCCTGGTGCTGGGCCCCAAGCTATTGGAGAGTTCGCTGGATGGGAAAACCCTCTTACAGTACGCTCTGGAGATAGCCCGGGCAGGCAGCATCCCCGTATGTGCCACGGCACACGTGAAAGGGAAGATGACGGAACTCGGGGTGAAGCCGGAAAGCGAATACGACGCGGTGGAAATAGCCAACCATCTCAAGGACCCAGATTGGCGAGGGGTGAAAAAGGAGGGGAATCACGACCTGGTGATCTTCTTCGGTTTCAGGACTGACCTCGGCAACCAGGTGCTCTCCACCTTGAAGCATTTTGCCCCCCACCTCAGGACCATGACTCTCTGCAAGTACGTCTTCCCCAACGCCGATTACTCCCTCCCCAACTTCAGGAAAGACGAAGACTGGAGGGAATTCCTCGATGAATTGCTATATGATCTGCAAGAATCTTGAACGTGGCCACTTCTCCTGCACAGACTATATTGCGCTTTGAAGTTCACCTGGGGTTATTTGCCTGGGCAATGCGTCTCCTTGCTTCATCGCTGAAGTCAAGATAATGCGGGCGAGAGTGGAAGGGCCCAGCCCTTGTTTTGCACCAAGCTGTCGCAATCCGCTCAACTCCTCACCGCTTAGCCGAACCGCCAAGAAAGATGACCGCTTTTGGCGTGGGCGCTTGATCTCTCCCTCATATCCCTCAACAATGGGGCTGTGCGTTTTCCAGTACTCCTCCTCTTCCT
>JAPLHP010000092.1 GCA_026389585.1 Chloroflexota bacterium
CTAGGAGCCTGTCCGAGTAATAGGTTGGCCATGCCTAGAAGAAGTCAAAAATCAAGGTCGCCCACGCTCAGCATAGGTATTACTCGGACACACTCCTAGGACTTCGTCGGAGTTCAGGACGCTAAAGGTCTAATACTTCGAGGCCCCTATTTCCTCCATCTTCCCGGTGACAACATAGATCACCCGCTCGCAGATGTTGGTCACCCTGTCGGCACTCCGCTCCAGGTTGTGCCCGACCCAGATGAGGCGGGTGGCCCTGGTGATCGTCTTGGAGTCCTCCGCCATAAAGGTGAGCAGCTCCCGGAACACCTGGTCATACAAGTGGTCAATCTCGTCATCCTCGGCACAGATTTTCCTGCATGCCTCGGCATTGCGGTTAACGAAAGCATCGAGGCTCCGCCGGAGCATTTCCACTGTCTTCTGAGCCATGCGGGGCAAGTCGATCAGCGGCTTCAGCGGCGGCTCATTGCCGATCATAACCGCAATTTTGGCAGTGCCTTCAGCGTGATCGGCAATCCTCTCCAGGTCGATGATGATATTCAGGACGGCGATAATAACCCTCAGATCACTGGCCATCGGCTGCTGAGTGACGATGAGTTCAACGCATTTCTCTTCGATGTCGAAACGCTTCTGATTTATCTTGGCATCATCAGCGACAACCTGACGTGCCAGCTCCAAGTCCCTGCTCTTGAGGGCTTCCATGGAGCGTTCGATGGCCTTTTCTGCCATGCTGCCCATAAATAGGACTTCATTCTGAAGTGCAGTGAGATGGCGGTGAAAACTCTCTCTTGGCATTGGCATTTTTATCGCCCTCCTTTAACCGAAGCGACCGGTAATATAGTCCTCGGTCCTCTTATCCCGTGGCCGGCTGAACAACTCGCTGGTCTTGCCATATTCTATCAGTTCCCCCAACAGCAGGAATCCGGTCCAGTCGGACACCCGGCCAGCCTGCTGCAAGTTATGGGTGACAATGACGATGGTGTACCGCTCCTTTAGTTCATCCATCAGTTCCTCTATTCTCAGTGTTGACTGAGGATCAAGAGCAGAGCAAGGCTCATCCATAAGTAAGACCTCTGGCTCTGTCGCTAATGCTCGGGCGATACACAGCCTCTGCTGCTGTCCTCCTGAGAGTGCCAACCCTGATTTTCCAATTACATCCTTTACCTCATCCCATAGAGCGGCAGCCCGCAGGCTCTTCTCCACTACGTCGCTGAGAGAGACGTTACGGTCCATGCCTAGCACACGGGGGCCGAAGGCCACATTATCGAAGATAGACTTGGGGAAAGGATTCGGCTGCTGGAATACCATCCCCACCCTTTTTCTCACCTCCACCACATCAACGCTAGGCCCGTAGATGTTCTGCCCATCCAGAAGTACCTCACCCTCGAGGCGTACTCCCGGGATGGTGTCGTTCATCCTATTCAGGACACGCAGGAATGTCGACTTGCCGCAGCCTGACGGCCCAATGAAGGCGGTGATCTGATTGTCCGGGACTTTCAGGCTGACGTTTCTTAAGGCCTGCCGCTTGCCATAGTAGAAGCTAAGCTGCCTGGTTTCTATCTTCGTGTCCATATCAGGTTCCTCCAGCCATTCTCGCACGAAAGCGCTGCGACAGCCAGTTCGTAATTGAGTTGGCAACTACTATTACTATGATTAAGATGACTCCGGTGGCAAATGCCCCATCAAGGTTATTGGTCACTGTCGCCAGGTAGAAGACATGCAGTGCCAATGTCCGCCCGGATGACAAGAGAGACGTGGGCAGGGCAGTAGTGCCACCCATAGTCACGTAGAGGGCGGCAGTCTCTCCCACTGCTCGTCCGATGCAGAGGATCACCCCGGTGGCTATTCCGCTAATAGCGGCGGGAAGAGTCACTCGCCATGTCGTCTGCCACTTCGTGGCTCCCAGTGCCAAAGCCGCCTCTCTATAAGAGCGGGGGACTGCTTTTATGGCCTCCTCAGAAGTGCGGATGAGGGTTGGCAGCAGAAGGCAGACCAGGGTCAGAGCTCCGGAGAGAATGGAGAAGTGAAAATGCAGAGCGATGACCAGAAATGCAAAACCAAACATGCCAAAGACGATAGATGGCACGCCTGCCAGAACCTCAGTCCCGAAGCGGATGAACCGCGTCAGTCTGTTATCGGGCGCGTACTCCGCCAGGTAGACGGCAGCTCCTACGCCCAGCGGCACCAGGATCAGCAAGGTGAGCCCCACTAGGTATAGGGTGCTAACGATGACGGTGGAAATACCCCCGGCCCCAGACGTTCCACCTTTCGGAGCGGTGGTCAGGAAGGACCAACCGATGTGCGGCAATCCCCGATACATGGTGTAGCCGATAATCACCAGGAGGGCAAGAACGGTGGTGGCACCGGTTGCCCAGATGCATACCACAGCCAGCTTCTGGGTGAGTCTAGCAGACACCCTGGGCACGGCTCCCCCTCCTCATGATGATGAGTGCGACGCCATTGATGACGATGATCAAAAGGAACAGCACGACTGACATGGCAAAAAGGGCGCTGCGCTGTACTCCTGATGCCTCAGGGGCCTCTGCGGCAATAGTACCTGCCAGAGTGCTGGCCGGGCTGAACAGTGACGAAGGTATAACTGCGGCATTGCCGAGGACCATGATCATGGCCATGGCTTCTCCTATAGCCCGGCCCATCGCCAGGACAACGGAGGCAACGATGCCGGAGCGGGCTCCTGGAAGAAGGACCCGCCATATGGTCTGCCAGTGAGTGGCCCCCAGAGCCAGAGCGCCTTCCCTGTGGCTCTTGGGTACGGCCCTGATGCTGTCCTCGCTGATGCTGACGATAGTCGGCAGAATCATCACGGCCAGAACGATGATTCCAGCGGCTACGCTGAGTCCGGGGCCTTCAATACGACGGACCAACGGGACGACAATCACTAGGCCCACCAGCCCGTAGACCACCGAAGGGATGCCCACCAGAAGCTCCACTGCCGGCCTCAAGAACTGACGAACCCGTTGGGGAGCCACTTCTGCCAGCAGAATGGCACAGCCAATACCCAGAGGTACTGCCAGGATCAAGGCACCCGCCGTGACCACTACAGAGCCCACTATCATCGGCAGGATGCCGTACCGGCCCTCGCCTGGTGTATCGCTTGGACGCCAGACTTCTCCGAAGAGAAAGTGCCACAGGCCAACCTCTCGAATGGCTGGCAGTGCTGCCCTAAAGATGTACACAGCGATGGCCGCCAGTATCACCAGAGAAAGAAAGGCACAAACGAGGAGCAACATCCTCGAACTACGGTCGATCAGGTATCGCGATCTCATATACCCTTTTTCTATCATACGCCGAATAGGATGGCCTTGTGAAAGCCATCCTATCGCGTAGTTCGGGATGCTAGGTTAGATCATTTCACTGCGATGTAACCGTTTTCAGCCACAATCTGCTGCCCCTCTGTGCTCTGGCAGAAGTCGATAAAATCCTTCACCAACCCGGTGGGCTGCTCCTTGGTGAGGAAGTATAGCGGACGAACGATGGGATAGATTCCATCCTTGGCATTCGCCTCGGTAGCCGCGACACCATCAATAGCCAGTGCCTTGATGGAGCTGTCAACGTAGGCCAATGACTCGAAGCCGATTGCGTTAGGGTTACCAGCAACAGCCTGCTTTATGGCTCCGCTTGACGTCTGCTGCAAAGCGGAGCTGGTGATGTTCTCACTCCCCATCACCAAGTCCTGGAAGGCGGTCCTGGTACCAGATCCTGACTCTCTCACAAACACGAAAATTTCGTCATCAGCCCCGCCAACGTCCTGCCAGTTGACGATGGCGCCGCTGAAGATGCCTACCACCTGCGCCTTGGTCAGTCCGGGGACGGCATTGCCGGGGTTGGTAATGATGCCGATCCCATCCTTGGCCAGAAGATGTGTGACCAGCGCTGGCTCACCCGACTTCAAGTCTCTGGATGCTGCGCCGATGTCAAACGTGCCCTCATTGGCGCCCTTGATACCAGCGGCAGTACCTCCACCTGCGATGGTGATGGATACATCGGGGTGCTTCAGTTGAAAGGCATCTGCCAGCGCCTGCGCCAGAGGCTGTACGGTAGTCGATCCCCCCACACTGACACTGCCCGATAGTTGCTTCCCGCAGCCAACCAGCACCAGGGACAAAGCCAGCACGCCCGCCAGAACTAATAACATCCAACTTCTACTTGGCTTGATAGTCATATCTCCTCCTTCTCAATATGTTGTTCTATTTCAACGCGCCCGCCAGGTTCATCTCCGACCGGGGGATCGCGTACCCTTCTTTGAGGGCCTCGGGGTGATGGAACAGAAGGTTTGCCACCGCCTCGGCAGTCGCCAAGTTGGTTGCCAGGGGGATATTGTGTACGTCACACACCCGAAGCAGCGCCGACACGTCCGGCTCGTGGGGATGAGCGGTCAACGGGTCGCGCAGAAAGATCAATGCCTGCACATCACCGTTGGCTATCAGCGCTCCAATCTGCTGATCGCCGCCTTCCGGGCCGCTCTTCATCCGTTTTACCGGCAGTCCGATTTTGTCTTGAATGAATTTCCCGGTCGTTCCTGTAGCCACCAGGTTGAGTTTGGAGAACTCGTCCCGATGTGCCTGCACGAGGAAGACCATGTCGGCCTTCTTGGCATCATGGGCTATCAGGGCTAGAGTAGGTCTCTCCATATTTCACCGCCTTTCTCTGAACAGTCTGTTCATCGGTTCAGTCCTATTGAATACCCACATCTTGATTCCTAGCATAACAGGCAATGTTTAAGGCATGATTAAGGTTTTGTTAAGAGAAGGTTAAATCGATGGACTTCAAGTCATCAACATCAGTATCCTCACTCGAAAGAGGAGTCCATCTCAGTCTTGCTTTGCCACGGCAGAGATCAAAGCAAGAAGCAGATTGTTCAAAATGTCAAGAGGTTGTCGGCCGCAGGAGGAGCAGGAGCCTTCGTCAACTGGCTAGAAAGTAGGGTCTCTCACACGAGCCTATAAGAGGGACTCATGAGGCAGCGTCAGCATCTACTGGGTCCAGTAGTGGCCTGGCAGACTAATGCAAGTGCCTAGGCAGGCCACTTATTCTGATGATGGACTGGAGCTCTGCGAAGCGCTGGGTTATGAGGGACCCATGTGGTACTTGGTTCAGATTTGCCGCTCAGTCGGGACCGTTGGGACTTGGGAATCTGATGGTTTGCAGAACATCAGCGTTTGCGTCCCTGGAGAGAATCTCGACCTGGTGCAAGCCGGCGTTTATGTTCCTCGAATACGTCGCAATCCAGTGTGGATATACTTGGGCTTTAGCCTCCTCCCACTCTCCTACAGATGCGTCCCAAAGCTCAAGCCATCTCTCAGGGGCCTCTTTGTTATCGAATACCATGACCTGAATTTCGTATCCTCTGTAGAGCTGGCCTTGCCAATCCTGTCTCAACCGACTTGCCAGGTCTGCAGCGGACACCTCATCGGCACTAGGTGAAACAAGGGTAACAAAGACCGTTTCGCCCCTTATTCCAATCGTCTCAAATGTCATTGCGGGTTTACTTTGGGACCTGCAGGCAGCTATTAGAGCAACTACCATAAGTAATACTCCGGCCAGTTTCCTTGATCGTTTCATCATTTTCACGCGACTCTGTTAGAAAGCGACCTGCCTTGGATCATTCTATCACTCCAGAATCTCAGTTAGGTCACGGAGGATGGCTTGGGCTAGGGGGCCAGAGGCAGGGTGAAACTGAAGGTGGTCCCCTTCCCCTCCACACTCTCCGCCCAAATCCGGCCACCGTGGGCTTCGACTATGTGCTTGGCGATGGCCAATCCTAGGCCGGTGCCGCCACCAGCACGGGCCCTGTCTGCCTTGTAGAACCGCTCGAAGACACGTGGCAGATCATCGGGAGAAATGCCGACACCCGTATCGGACACTGAAACAAGGAGATTGTTGCCGTCTACTCTGGCCTTGACATCAATTCGACCGCCAGGCGGTGTGAACTTGATCGCATTATGAATAAGGTTTAGTAAGACCTGCTCCACCCTGCCCTCGTCAGCCGAGACCCGTGGCAAGCCTGAGGCGATTTGTGTTTCCAGACGAAGCTCAGCTCGTTCAGACTGCGCCTTCAGCCTTTCCACAGCACGCACCACAATGTCAGCTACGTTGACAGACCTCCTCTGAAGGAGAGCCTCACCGCTCTCAATACGGGAGAGGTCTCCCATCTCCTGAACCATCTGGGCCAGCCTGTCGACCTCGGCGTTCATCTTGCCCAGAAAGTCCTTGGCCACAGAGGGTTGTTCGATGGCCCCGTCACGCAGAGTCTCAGTCAGCGCTTTGAGTGATGTGATTGGCGTGCGGAGCTCGTGGGACAGGTTGGCGATGAAGTCCCGACGAATCGTCTCCAGCTTCCGCAGTTCGGTGAGGTCCTGGACCAGCACTAAGCAGCCGGGTTCTCCCTGAAAGGGCGTGACTATGGCACCAAGGAACTGCTTCCTGGGCCTCACCTTTACTAATCCCGTTTGTTGCTCCCTTGTGGTGAGGCAACGCTGGAGCAGCGCATCAAGCTCATAGTCACGCACTACCTGGATGAAGGTATGCCCCAAGGCCATGTCCTTTGAGATCTGAAATGTCTTCTCTGCAGCCCTGTTCAGCATTGTCACTCTGCTGTCACCATCGATCACGAAAATGGCATCATCCATGTGAGCGAAGATGACTGCCATTCTGTCTCGCTCAGCAGTGATGAGGGCCATCATTTGCTTCAGTTGTGAGGCCATTCGATTAAAGGCTCTGGCCAGTTGACCGACCTCGTCCATCGATGTCACAACTATTTCCTGGTCGAGGTCTCCTTCAGCCATCTTTTTGGAAATCCTGGTCAGCTTCTTGACTGGCTCAACGGTGATTCTCGTTATCTGAAATGCCAGTAGAATAGCAAGAGCAGCAGCCACTAGGGATCCCACAATAATCACCATGTTGATATGCCCCATGGATGCGCCGATCCGGCTCAAGGGGATAGACACCCGCGCCACCCCCACTATCTCGCCGCTTGTACTTATGGGGACGGCAACATACATCATGTCATAGCCCAGAGTCTCGCTGTGGCGGATGCTGCTCCCTACCCCGTCGGCGATGGCCTGCTTTACCTCTGGCCGGTCAGAGTGGTTATCCATTGTTGCAGGGTCTTCTTCGGAATCGCCAACCACCCGCCCATCTTTGTCGATGATGGTCACGCGAGCGCTGATCTGCCGCCCCACTCTCTCTGCCGAATCGTTGGTCTCACTCGGCTGGCCGCTCGCAAAATGCGGTGCGGCACTGTCTGCCACCAGCCACGCCTGATCAGTGAGCTGTGTCTTCAGGTTATTGACATAGTCTTCTCGAAAGAAGTGGGACAGATAGGCGCTTAGCCCACCAATGCAAACGACGATAAGTACTGCAAAGGCTATCGCTATTCGCCATCTGATACTACGAAACACTGCTACTCCTCGAACTTGTAGCCCACACCCCTCACCGTCAAAAGGTGTTTGGGATGACCAGGATCAACCTCAATCTTCTGTCTTAACCACCTGACATGGACATCTACAGTCCGCGTGTCACCTGCGTAGTCATAACCCCAGACTTTCTCCAGCAGATGATCACGGCTGAACACTTGCCCGCAGTTTCTCGCCAGAAATGCAAGGAGGGCGAACTCGGTGGGGGGCAAGTCGATGACGTGGCCACTGTGAGAGACTCTGTGCCGGGCAACGTCAATATCGAGATCACCAGACCTGAACGATGAAGAAGCCGCCTCGCCTGCAGGGGCTGTCTCCCTCTTTATCATTTCCGCACGCCGAAGGATTGCTCTAACGCGCGCCACAAGCTCCCTCATGCTGAAGGGCTTGGGCATGTAGTCATCAGCACCGAGCTCCAGCCCAACAATCTTGTCGAGTTCTTCGGTCTTGGCAGTGAGCATCAGAATAGGCACCGTCATCTCCTGCCGCAGGATGCGGCAAACCTCGTATCCATCCAGCTTCGGGAGCATGATGTCAAGGATAACCAGTGCCGGGCTCTCGCTCCGGGCAATTTCCAGAGCCCGGACTCCATCGGAAGCAGTGAGTACGTCATAGCCTTCCTTGCTGAAGTTGTACTTCAACACATCGAGCAGGGTTTGGTCATCTTCCACAACGAGGACTTTGCTGCCGATCATCCCTATTTCCCTTGGCAAGAATATAACCTTTACGACCCAGGTAAATCAACTTCAGGTGCTGATTTGTGGAACCGGGACCGGCAAGCGAGGATACGCTTCGAAAGCACCCCGGGCATTGTTTTGTGGCAGACTGGCAGCTAAGGATGCTTTACGTTAGACTTGAATAGAACGAGCATGAAAGCGAATGAGCTGATAGAGCGGGTTATCTCTCTGTTCTTCTGGCAGTTGCCTTCGGTATCGCTCTTTCGGGAGGTTTTTCCCCTTCTTTGCCCGACCGGAGTGATTTATTAAAAGCCATACTTATGGCTCTGGTTGGTGTATTGTTGGGCTTTGTGCTTCATGAGATGGGTCATAGGTTCCTTGCCAGAAGGTTCGGCTGCCATGCAGAGTATGTTATGTGGCCCGCTGGCTTGATAATAGCACTGCTGGGGTCACTTATCGGTATTGTCTTCGCTGCTCCTGGAGCACTTGTGATATATCTGCAGAGAGGTGCATTGGGAGAAATAGCCTTGACCAAAGAGGGGTTGGGGCTGATCTCGATAGCCGGACTGGTGATGAACATTTCCCTCGCCCTTGTATTCCTGGTGCTGTACCTGGCTAAACCTCACCTCCTCTTTAGCCTTGGGGCACAGGTCAACAGTTGGCTGGCTGTTTTCAATTTAATTCCCCTGGGGCCATTCGATGGGGCGAAGATTTTGGAATGGAATAAGGCAGCCTGGGGACTTGTCCTGGTAGTTGGCATCGGGCTCTTTATCTTCCAGATGATATACTTGGGCTAGCGCAATCACATTCCACCATCAAACCTCCTGCTCTATCTGAAAGGCAGCTACCTGCCTCTTCTCGCTGGCATTGATTGCCGATCCTTTTGTTGGGAATGTGTCTCCCATCATGACATAATCCTGCAGCAAGATGACCTTGGCATAAATTTCTTGGAATGCTATGATCTGCCACGATGGTTATCTATCGCACTCGTGTTGTATTACCATCGTCAAGAAGGAAGGAAGCACGTGGACCAACATGAGATAGGGCTTGCTTCGGTGATTTATCGTATCATTAAAGATCGTATAGGTTGTATTCCGTTGAATGAAAACAGTGCAGAGGGGCAGAAGACCCTTTGGCGGGGGCTTGGGGATGTCACACACCTCTACTTTTATTCCTGCCAGCTTGTTTTGGCGGGGACCACTTGCAGGAGTTCTGGGGGGATCAGCATGCCCTTGGCCAAGGGCGAGGTTAATGCGCCGCCCACGGAGTGGGGTTTTGCTGGAATCCTCTCGGACCGCAGGGCCTCGGTGAACCCATCAGCTTGCCCAGATGGCGTCGATTATTTTTGTCCTTACGGTCTGCCAAGCGGGGATGAACGCTGAGGCTATGGCCACCGCACAGAGGATGCCGGCTGAGGAGGCCAGAATCGGCACGCTTACTGGAAGTAAGACATCGCCAAAGGGGAAATGGAAGGGATAGCGTGCTTCAATTGGCACCACGACGTAGACATAGATGATAGCCGCTGCCAGGATGCCGACAATGGCATACAAGATGGCGCGGATAATGTACGATATTACAATGGAAGCGGACGTTATGCCGATAGCCCGTTCGATGCCAATTTGTCTCCGCTTGTTGGCCAGGTCAACATAGGTAACGATGAAGATCGTGATCGCCGCCACAATCAGGGCGGTAGTCCGCAGGATGGTAATAATCTGGTCAAAGCTCTTCGTCATGCTTTTGAGGGTTCCCAGTGAATCTTTCCACGTCTGGAATCTGAATTCTCCTGGCCTCAAGGCTTCTATCTTGTTCATCACCAAATCCGGTTTGGCGTTTGGCTGCACCTTCACATGAATGCTCATTGCCTTGCCATTTATCACGGGATAGATACTGTTGGCCTCCTTCTGGGTGATATAAGCTCTGAGGTCACTTTGGATAAGTTCAGTATAGAATATGCCCTTGACCGTGTACTCCCTCTCCACGCCGGTAACGTACTTGATGGTCACACGGTCATCGGCATGCACTGTCCTGAGAGAGCTGGCGTAGAATTCCAGGTTTTCCTGACCGCTCCCGGCTATCTGAAGGCCGAGCAGCACCTGGTCGGTGTCTTCAGGATCAAGATACTTGCCCTCAATTATCTTCTCTGAGATTTGAAACACCCTGCTGTCCTTTGCTGGATCAATGGCATAGACCACAGAAGTGATATGTTCTCCCTGGTAGCTGATTTCAGTCCCCAGATTGCTTCTGGCACATGCTGCTGCCACCCCCTCAACAGACTCAATCCCCAAGACGAGTTCCTGTGCATTTGGTATAACCGGAATTTCATTGGTAGGCTGGACAACGATATCCCCGGACAGGAAATTCTTGGTCTTATCGTCTAGGCTGTGCACCGCCCCGTCAAGGAGCGCCGGCGTGAAAATCAGATTGAGATACACCAGGATCAGCATGGCAATGGTAAGCGTGAGGACCCGCAAGTTTCCTCTTGTGAGAGACTTGAGAGCGAGGAAAGCAGCTACCTTCAGCGAATTCATTGTCGTTGACAGCACCTAGATGTATTCAGAAACTTGCCTCCCATCTTTGAGGAAAACGAATCTGTTGGCGTATTTCTTATCGTCCGTATCGTGCGATACGAAGACGATGGTGATGCCCAGTTCCTTGTTCAGATTCAGAAGAGTTTCCATTACGACCTCGGATGAAATGCTATCGAGATTGGCACACGGCTCATCGGCAAATAGCACGCGGGGGCTGTTGATCAGTGCCCTGGCAATAGCCACTCTCTGTTGCTCTCCGCCCGAGAGTTCCCTTGGCTTGTGATTCGTTCGCTCACCCAGTCCCACCATCTCCAGTAGCTCTGCTGCCTTCCTTCTGTAGTCAGCCACCTTGCCGCCCAGCATCATCCCGGGAAGATAGACGTTTTCGTGCGCAGTCAGCTCCCCCAGAAGCGCATACTCCTGGAAGATGTAGCCCAGGTGCGTTAAACGCATTCTTGCCCGGGCACCATCGGAGAGGCGGGTCAAATCCTGACCCTCGAAGATAACCTGTCCGGAGGTCGGACGATCGATGAGCCCCATCTGTCTCAGCAGCGTTGACTTCCCGGAGCCGCTCTTTCCCATAATGCAAATTATGTCTCTTGCCTCAATCGACAATGAGATATCCATCAAAGCGTTGACCTCGACGCTTCCGAGTTTGTAGATCCTGGTGAGGTTCTTGATGCTTATCATCTGAAACACAAATTGCTTTTGAAATGAGGTTTGTTAGTGCTACACAATATTATATAACTAATATTGCCAACTTGCCCCATATTTAACAGGATATGCTGCCGATCGCAGGCGCAAGTTGTACTTTTGTGCCACTAGACTTGACGTGGCACAATTGTTTGACCAGCCCTGTATTTCCCTGTTAGACTGATCCTAGGAGCAATATATCGAGAAAACAGGCAGACAAAACAATGGGCGCTGCTCATGCTAACGTGAGCCGCTCCGGAAGGGGGGAAATGAAATGGCTACCAAGGTAAAAACTAAGGCATTGCAGGAGTTCCAGGAAGCCACCAGTACCCTGGTCAATCCAT
This sequence comes from Chloroflexota bacterium, assembly GCA_026389585.1. NCBI lineage: Bacteria > Bacillati > Chloroflexota > Chloroflexota bacterium. Next base: position 11,679 of record JAPLHP010000092.1, read on the forward strand.
CTCTGCGCAAGTGGAAGGAACAGGGAGGCAAGATCATAGGCTGCTACTGCTCCTATGTCCCGGAGGAGGTTATTACAGCGGCAGGCTTTGTCCCGTTCCGTATGCGCGGTACGGGCAGCACCGGGACGGACATGGCTGATACCTGTGTGAGCAGCATCAACTGCAGCTTCTCCCGCCATTCCCTGGACCTGGGCCTGCGGGGTGAGTACAGTTTCCTAGACGGCGTGGTGTGGGTCAATAGCTGCGATCACGTTCGCCGCATCTATGACCACTGGAAGCGCAAGATAGACACTCCCTACCTGCGCCTTATCAGCCTCCCCAAGAAGGTGGAGGAACCGCAGGTGGAATGGTTCCGGGGTGAAATCGCCATGTTCAGAGACTCCATGAAGGACCACTTCGGGGTGTTTATATCGGATGAACGCCTGTGGAAGGCCATCAAGCTGCACAACGAGACGCGGCGGCTGCAGAGGCAACTCTATGAGCTCCGAAAGAGAAAGGCTCCGCCGATTACCGGTGCGGAAACGCTGGCGGTCATGGTGGCTGGCACGGCTATGCCTCGGGAGGAGTACAACAAGCTCCTGAAGGAGCTTGTTGACGAACTGAGCCAGTCATCTGCGGGCCATTCCGACCACCGCGCCAGGATAATGCTGATAGGTGGCATACTGGACGATCCAGCCTACATCGAAGTCATTGAGAGCCAGGGAGGCCTGGTAGTCACCGACTCGATGTGTTTCGGCACCAGAATCATGTGGAAGGACGTCGATGAGAAGGAGAAGGACCCTGTTACGGCTCTGGCCCGATATTACATAGCCGACCGCCCTTCCTGCGCGAGAATGTTCGGGGACCAGCCCAGAAGGGCAGCCTTTATCAAGGACATGATCCGTGACTTCAACGTGGACGGAGTGGTTGCCGAGCGGCTGGTGATGTGCGACTGCTGGACAGGCGAGCAGTTTATGACAGGAGAGGACCTGAAAGAAGCGGGCATTCCCTTTATTAGGCTGGATAGAGACTATATCAATGTCGGCGCCGGACAATTGAGAACGCGGGTTCAGGCGTTCCTGGAAATGATGGGGAGGTAAACGATGACAACGAATAATCTAAGAAAATACGTATACCAGCCGGAGACCTTCAATCGATACAGACAGGAACGCGATTACTTCAATTACCTGTCGGGCATCCTGGCACAGATGCCTGACCCCATGAGCCAGCTCAGCAAGGAGATAACCGACATCACAGTGGAGCGGTACGATCAGATAGTACACTGCGCCGAGGAGGGTAAGCCCTTCGTCGCCGGCTACTTCTGCGCCGCTCCGGAGATCTACGAAGCCATGGGACTCCCGTGGTATATGATCATGGCCACTCCGTTTCTGGCCGCCTCGGCACCTTACCTGATGGAGGATATTGATGGCGCTGAGGCCATGGGGCTGGGGACTGACTGGTGCACCGCGTGTCGGCTCTCTCTGTACTACATAGAGGCGGGGCTGACGCCGAAGCCATGGGCGCTCATCGGGTTGATACATCCCTGCGATGCCGGGAATATGCTGCACCAGGCTGTAAAGCGGAACAAGAAGTGGCGCGATGTTCCCATATTTGCCAGTGACCCGCCCTACTTTGAAGACCAGCGGGGCATAGACTACTATGCCGGGGAGCTGCGGCGGATGGTCGCCTTCCTGGAAGAGAACACCGGGCTCAAGCTGGACCTCGACAGGCTCAGAGAGGTCTGCAAAGAGACTAACAAGCAGTACGCAATTCTGTCAGAATATACCCAGTTGAGACGGGCGCATCCCTGTCCCCACGGGTGGGGGGTCGGTGGGCCACAGGCCTTCGCCGCCACCCAGGTCTTCCAGACAGGCAAGCCAAGAGGAACTAAGTGGCTGCAGCAACTGTATGCCGATGCCGAGGCCCGCGTCAAAGCCGGGACTGGCCCAGTAGCCAAGGAGAGGATCAGGTATTTCTGGTTCGATCTGCTGCCCTTTGGTTGGGTCTTTGAGTTGATGCCCTGGCTGGAACAGGAGTGGGGTGCGGTGCTGGTGATGGAGATGTTTGGGCTTCAGCCCTACACGCCGATAGACCTGAGGGATGAAGATACCATTTTCAAGGGGCTGGCCAAGAGGAACCTGTATGACTCACCGATGGTGAGGCAGGCGCGTGGTCCTGCCGATTACTTTGCCAGTGATATTGCGCGGGTGGTGAAGGACTACGATATAGACGTCGTCATCTGGCCGGGTCACATGGGCCACAAGGATGGGTCTGCCAGCACTGGAATCATGAGGGAGATATGCAACGAACTCAAGGTTCCCTATATACACATAGGTCTTGACCTCTTTGACCGCCGATACACCACGCCGGACGAGTGCAAGGACAAGTTGAGCAAGTTCTTCATGGCCATGGGTTTGGGTTAGAGGCGCTGCTCGGCAGCGTAGCATGAACAATAGACCAAGGAGAAGGCATGATTGTTGGAGGCTGTGACATAGGCTCGGCCACTGGTAAGGCGGTCGTCATGAAGGATGGGAAAATCGTGGCGCATGCGATTATACCATCCACCACCAGGCCCGAGGTAACGGCGCGCAAAGCTATGGATGAGGCCCTTCAGGGAGCGGGGCTGTCATCGCTGGAGGAACTGGACTACACTGTGGGCACAGGCTATGGAAGACTGAGGGTCAATTTTGCTAACGAGAATGTCTCGGAGATTACGTGCCACGCCCGCGGCGCTCAATGGCTGCATCCCGCAACCAGGACGGTGGTTGATATCGGCGGGCAGGACTGCAAGGTGACGTCCATAAGCGACAAGGGCAAGGTGCTGGAGTTTGTGATGAATGACAAATGTGCCGCCGGGACAGGGAAGTTTTTCGAAGGTATGGCCAGGACGCTTCACCTGAGCCTTGAAGAGCTCTCGAACGCGGGTATCAACGCCAAAAAGCCGGCGACTATCAGCAGCCAGTGCACCGTTTTTGCCGAGTCTGAGGTAATCACCCTGATCAACGAGGGCGTTGAAGTAGCTGATATTATTGCCGGACTTAATAACTCGGTGGCCGGAAGGTTGAGCGGCATGGTAGGCAGGGTAGGGTTGGTAGAAGATGTGGTACTGACCGGTGGATGTGCCAAGAATGAGGGCCTGGCCAGGGCATTGGAGCAGAGGTTGAAGGTGAAGATAAAGAGACTGTCCATGGACCCTCAGCTTGCAGGAGCCATAGGTGCAGCGCTTATAGCCACCGAGAAAGTGGTCCAGCAGTCACAAGCTGACTCCGTGGCTGCAAAGGCAATAAAGTAGCCCGAGAGAAGAGAGGCTGTTTTCGAGAATGACCCTTCGGTCATCAGAAAGATTTCTTGCCGCTGATCGAAGGGTCGTCTTTTTCTGGAAGCCTGGAATCACTAGCAGAATAGTCAGATATTCTCCATCGTGCCCCTACTGGTGAAGAGGAATTTAGTCATGGCAATCTACGACGTCTATATACCGAAGGTCGCTGAATATGTGGCAGACATGCGGCGAAAAGGGCGGCAGGTTAGAGAATTCTCCTGCCCCTCGGAGGCTGGCAAGCTGCTGGAAGGATTGCCGGTTCGGGTCGGCTCTGGAGCGAATCCCAGTATACTGCTGCGCAGTGATACCTTTGTAGAGCTGGGGAACCCTGAAGCGGGCTCCTCTGCCTTTCTCCTGTGGACAGACAATACCTCTCTGATCAGGGATGGCAGGATCACCTTGATCGGCCCGGATATCCCTGAATCACCGGGAGTCAGCCTGTCCTTTGGTCAGGTATTGATGTTGGGGGGCAGGGACCTCAGTGAGAAAGACCATCAGACCTTAGAACATACTCAATTCATCGCCGACCGGATAGAAGGGTATATGATCAGGAGCGTATCCCAGCTCATCTGGTCCAGGGTCAGCAGGCAGGTTGCAGAGAAAGGATTTTGTTTTGAGACCCTGGGAAGAGCGCTGATGTCTATCTTCAAGGCAGATGTGCCCGGGGTGCAGGCGATGGAGATTGTCTTCGTCACCACGAGCAAGGAGGACCTTGAGCCACTGGATGCCATGGGCGCACAGATTAGGAAGATATTCAATAGTATCCTGGCATCAGACTGGAAGGCCAAAGGCTTTGACATCTACGAGTGCAGCTTCGGGGGTGATTGTACTTCCTGCCCGGATCAGCCGGTGTGCGATGATATCAAGGAAGTTGTCAAGGTGCGCAAGAAGAAGTCCTCCCAGTCGGAGACGGCTCCTGGTTCCTAGCTCGAACGGTGCTTCTGCGATGGCAGCCTTTATCGCTGCAGATAGCCGTAATACGCCAGGTGCAAGTATCGATGTCTGAATCTCTGTGTTTGAAGAAAAGGTTGATCGCTGTCTGTGGCAAGGGTGGAACGGGGAAGACTGCGTTCACTGCCATGATGGTTAGGGTACTGCTGGATAATGGCAGGGCTGGCAAGCTGCTCTTGATCGATGCCGACCCGGCCTTGGGATTGCCCAATGCGCTGGGTATGAAGGTGAAGCGAACCATGGGACAGGTCCGTGAGGGGATCATCAAAACGGCCAGGAGTGGCAGCCAGGAGGAAAAGGCCCAATTGGGTGACAGGCTGGACTATATGGTGCTGGAAGCCCTTATCGAGACGGATGATTTTGCCCTGCTGGCTATGGGGCGCACTGAAACCCTGGGCTGCTTCTGCCCGGTTAATGACCTGCTGCGCGGGGCCGTAGAAACGCTCTCCGACAGCTTTGACACCATTATTATTGACGGCGAAGCTGGTGTGGAGCAGCTAAACAGGCAGGTGGTGCGCCATGTTGATACGCTGGTTATTGTCAGTGATGCTACAACTAGAGGCCTTCAGACTGCAGCCCTCATAAAGCGGATGGTGCAGGACGACAGGGTGATACAGTGTGGGAGACTGGGCCTTGTTTTCAACAGGGTTCAAGGCAATGAGGAGTTGCTGAGACGCTCTGCCCAGGAGATAGGGTTGGAGGTCTTCGGCTGCATACCTCAGGACGAGACCGTCGCTTACCATGACCTGATCGGCAAACCGATCACCGAGCTTTCCGCCGATTCACCGGGTCTGGCTGCGGTGCAGCGTATCGTGGAAAAGCATATCCTCAACTGATGCCCTGACTCTGCGGTCACGTATCCTCAGGGTTGCCTACAGGCTGTGTTCTCAGTATAGTCAGGAAGCATGTGATTTCCTATTGAAGGGGGCAATTGTTGGAAGGAAACAAATTGTGCCGGCTGGTTGATTCACATGCTCACCTGGAGGAGTTAGGGGATCTGGGCTCAGCCATCGAGAGGGCCAAACAGAGTGGAGTGGTGGCCATAGTGGCTGTTGGTTCGGATTACGAATCAAACCACCAGGTGCTGGAGATAGCCGGGAAATATCAGGGCTTCGTCCATCCGGCGCTCGGTCTGCACCCTGGTCGCCTGAATGAAGACCTTTTGTCCCTGGAGCGCCATCTGCAGTTCATTGAGGATAATCTCTCGGTGGCCGTGGCGGTAGGAGAGGTGGGGTTAGACTACCACAAGAGGGTAGTGGGTGCTGCTGGCAAAGACCTGCAGCAGAAGGTGTTGGGGACTATCCTGGCACTCGCCAAACGCTGCGGCAAGCCAGCGATAATCCACTCACGATATGCCTGGAGAGACTCTTTTGAACTGACGAAAAAGGCATCATTAGAGAAGGCCATCTTTCACTGGTACACCGGGCCAACTAATGTGCTGAGGGAAATCCTGGAGCAGGGGCACTTTGTCTCGGCAACATTAGCCGTTGAGTATCATGAGGAGCACCGCCGGGCTGTGAAGGAGGTGCCTCTGGAGAACCTGCTGTTGGAGACAGATTGCCCGGTGGTGTATCAGGGGCATCAGGCAGAGCCGGCGGATGTCAGCCGTGCTCTGCGGGCGACGGCGGAGATGAAAGGCCTGTCGCCGGATTTTGTGGCTGAAAAGACTACCGAGAACGCCTTGAGACTCTTTCGAATATGAAGAAGATGGGGCATCTCCAAAGTCTGATATCTTAATTCTAAGGGTAATAGAGCTTTCGCGTTTTGATATTTGAAATTGTTTAGGATTTAGTAATTCGGATTTAGGGTTTGAAGTTTGTTGACAGGCAAACAAAGCTGGAGAACAGTGACTATATAGTTGATTTGGCAGAGAGACTGTGGCGTATTAAGATTGTAGAAGAATCTGATGGCCAACTTCGCTTGGATGAGGTTTGCCAGCCGTGGTTATTAAATAAGTCAGAGAAAAGGGGGGCAAAATGAAGATCTGTCTGGTTCATATTACGGAGATGCCTGAGGGGTTCCACGATATCTGGTTTGGCATGGTGCAGCATAGTTTCAACAAAGTGCTGCGACCTGACACCGAAGTGGTGTTGAAGCCGATAAAGCATGGCCTCAAGGGAGACAATGTGCTCGATTTCGATAATCCCTATTTTGCCCTCATGGACAAGCGGGAGATAATCGAGGCATTCATCGAGGCAGACAAGGAAGGCTTCGATGCTGCCTGCGTACATTGTTTTGGAGACCCGGGTGTCAAAGAAGCCAGGGCGGTAGTCAGCATACCGATCTTTGGGCCTGCTGAGTCCAGCATGCACTTTGCCTGCCAGTTAGGCCGCAAGTTCGCCATAATAGGCACCAACATGGCAGGGCAGCTTGCCCAGATCGAGGAGCAGGTCAAACAGGCAGGTCTGGAGGATCGGCTGATACCCAATGGGATACGATTTGATAAAGCCCCCTTTGTGAAGGTCTGGGAAAAGTGGCTTGGTAATCCCCAGTTGGCCGCTGATGCTGTGGCGGAAGTGGCCGCGGAATGTGTGAAAGATGGTGCCGATGCGATCGTGCTCGGCTGTGCCGGCACCAGCCTGTTCTGCAGCATGGTTGGCTTCAATAAGATCACCGTCGATGGACAGGTGGTACCGATCATCGACTCGGTGATGGTGGCCATGAAGACGGCTGAAATGGCTGTGGATATCAAGAAGGGGGCAGGCCTGCCGATTCCCAGCAGGACCAGGAACTACGTTCTGCCATCAAAAGAGGACTGGGCAAGAGTCAGGTCCAACTTCGGGCTGCCAGCGTAGCCTCAAAACGCGGCACAGACTAGTCTAGTGTTTCATAAACTGCTTTACAACGAGCGAGCTTGTCAAGAATGGCTTTGGCGGAGGCTTTCCACACCAATGGTTTAGGGTCGGCATTGGATATTGTCAGGTACTCCTCAATGGCATGGATCAACTCAGGCA
>JAPLHP010000093.1 GCA_026389585.1 Chloroflexota bacterium
TGATTCCACGCCGGGCTTGTCTCTCATCTTCTCCGCTCCGAGGGCCAGAACGACATCGTAGGCTCCGGAAGCTACGCCCAGCACAGCGTTTCTGAAGACGTCGTTTCCCGTGGGGCAGCCGTTTTCCAGCCTGCTGATGGGGATGCCGCGGAGTCCCAGTACCGTGCCCAGGGTGGTGCCTTCACGCGAACCCTGCCCGATCATGCCGCCGCCGCTCCACTGACCAAACCAGGCCGCCTTGATGTCCTTCGGGTCGAACCCCTTGTCGACACTCTTGACGCACTTCATGAAGGCTTCCTGTATCATGTTCTCGAGGCCCTTGTGGAAGAGTTCTCCAAAGGGGATCATGCCTACGCCGATTATGGCTACCTTGCCTCTGATGCTCATGCTAGGCCTCCTCTACCAGTCTGAACTTGTAGCCGTAGACATCCAGCCCGCTATCATTAACCACTTTTCGGAACACCATCTGGACCTTGGTGCCGATCTTCACCTCGTCCGGGTTGGAGACCTCGGTGAGCAGGCCCACATACCGGCCACCTCCGTCCAGATCGATAATGACATTGACGGTCGGCGGCTCAAGGCCGGGTGGAGGTGTCCAGTTGATGCAGAAGGTGTGCACCTTCCCCGACTTGCTCAGTTGGAAGTCCTTCTGATTGAAACTGCTGCACTTGTGGCAGACCTTGGTCTGCGGGTAGGTAATATGGCCGCAGTCGGAGCACTTTGAACCCAGTAGTTGGTAGACGGTCGGGTTGAGTCTCCAGTACAACGGCGACGCTGGTCTTGGGGACTGCATCCTCTCTCTCTCCCACATCGTCATCTGCTATTTCCTCCTTTTGTTCCAGAATATTGGCTGACCTGGTGTTGGTTGTACCACTGGGGAATGACACTTGTATTATTAACAAATTTACAGCAGATGGGGCTCGTGTGTCAAAAAATACCTATAGGATGCAAGCTGTTTCAGAGTCGATGAGGCTGTTTATCAACTCTTTCAACCCCCTGTAGTCCCCCAGTATCGGGGGACACCCCCAAGCCCCCGGCAAATGGGCTTCTGCCCCTCTGCAATCCCCAGTTGCTGAACAGGCTCATCTGGTGTGTTTAGACCTGGTGCCTGCATCTTTGCTATACTTAGTCAATTGTACCAACGTGAAAAGAGCAGGTCATAATCGAAAAAGAGAGGTGGCAATTATGGATTTAGGGCTTTCTGAACAGCAGGAAATGCTGAAAAAGATGGCCAGGGATTTCCTGGTCACCGAGTGTCCCAAGAAGCTGGTGAGAGAGATGGAGGTTGATGAGAAGGGTCATGTGCCAGAGCTATGGCGTAAGATGGCGGAACTCGGTTGGCAGGGATTGCCCTTCCCAGAGCAGTATGGTGGTGGCGCGGGAAGTTTTCTCGATCTGGGTGTGCTTCTAGAAGAGATGGGGCGTGCCTGCCTGCCCAGCCCTTTCCTGCCTACAGTGGTTCTGGGTGGTTTGACTATCCTGGAGGTTGGAAACGAAGCCCAGAAGCAGCAATTCCTGACTCCTATAGCTAATGGTGAAATGGTCATGACAATGGCCCTCACTGAGTCTAGCGCCAGATACGATGCATCTGGCATTGCCGTTGAAGCTACCTCAAGCAAGGATCACTATGTTATCAGTGGCACTAAACTGTTTGTGCCCAACGCGCATGTGGCTGACTGGATAGTATGTATTGCCAGAACAGGGAAAGGGCGGAATCCAGAGGATGGGATCACCCTGTTTCTGGTAAAGAATGAAAGCCCGGGTGTGATCTGCAAAGTGCTTCCTTCTATGGCGAAGGACAAGCAATGTGAGGTGGTGTTTAATAATGTTGGAGTGCCTGCCAAGGATGTGTTGGGGGAGGTTGGGAGGGGCTGGAATGTGGTGAGCAAGGCACTGCAGAGAGCGGCTGTGGCCAAGAGCCTGGAGATGGCAGGTGGTGCCCAGCAGGTTCTCGAGATGACGGTGAGCTATGCTAAGGAGAGGGTACAATTTGACCATCCTATCGGCACTTTCCAGGCTATTCAACACCATTGTGCCAATATGGTAATAGACGTTGATACTGCACGATACCTGACTTACCTGGCGGCTTCGAAATTGAGCGAAGGGGCATCTTGTGACATGGAAGTAGCTGCAGCTAAGGCTTGGACCAGCGAAGCCTATCGGCGGGTTGTCTATCTGGGGCATCAGGTTCACGGAGCAATAGGCTTTACTCTGGATCATGACATGCAGTTGTACTCCAGACGCGCCAAGGCAGCCGAGATTGCGTTTGGTGATGCTGACTTCCATAGAGAAGCGCTCGCTCGGCATCTGGAGGCCCAGAGCGCCTAGCCTACTAGGTTGCAGCGCTTCTCGAATTATCTCCATTGTGTTTCGGAGTCTGAACGCCCCTTCGAGATTCAATGGAGTGGCACAGCCAGGACAAATGGTGCTATGTTCAATCGTTGGTTCTCGGGGGCTGTATAGATAATGACCTATGACTATATGATTGTCGGGAGTGGCATTGCAGGGCTCTACACCGCGTTGCTGGCGCAAAAACAGGGCAGCGTATTGATCCTGACCAAAGGGAGTATTGATGACTGCAACACCAAGCATGCCCAGGGAGGTATTGCTGCAGCGATAGGAGAAGGCGATTCTCCCCGGCTTCACTTCCATGATACTATTGCTGCCGGAGCCGGATTGTCCAATCCGGAGGCGGTAAACCTTTTGGTAGCTGAGGCTGCTGACCGCATTGCTGACCTCATCAATCTCGGTGTTCCCTTCGACACGGTTAATGGTGAAGTTGCTCTGGCTAAGGAGGCAGCTCATACGGTGCCTCGCATCCTGCATGCCGGTGGTGATGCCACTGGTGAACATATAGAGGTTACCCTAAGCCGGAGGGTGCGCCAAGCGGGAATAGAGGTCCTGGAATATTGCCTGGCCACTGAGATCATGGTTGAAAAGGGTGTTGTCAGGGGTGTTAGAGCTCTCGATTGCCGTACCGGATCTGTTGAAGAGTTCCTTTGCCACAACCTGGTTTTGGCTACAGGTGGTGCCGGACGCTTGTTCAAGTATACAACCAATTCGGAGGTAGCCACTGGCGATGGGGTCGCGCTTGCCTTCAGTGCTGGCGCCGAGATCCAGGATATGGAGTTCTTCCAGTTCCACCCCACGGCAGTCCGCCTGCCTGGGACGCATCCATTTCTCATCTCTGAGGCTGTCAGGGGAGAGGGCGGAATTCTCCGAAATGTGGAGGGATATCGCTTTATGCCGGATTATACCCCTGGGGGTGAACTGGCACCTCGGGACGTTGTGACCCGAGGCATTCTCTATGAGATGCAAAAGACCCGAAGCGACAGGGTTTTTCTTGACATAACACATTTGCCTTACCAGTTAATCACCACACGATTTCCTCATATTTATCGTTTCTGCCTGGAACACGGGCTGGATATCACTAAGGGACTCATACCTGTAGCTCCGGCTGCTCACTACATGATGGGTGGTGTCAAGACAAATACATGGGGGGAGACCAACATCAGTGGACTCTACGCGGTGGGTGAGGTGGGGTGTACCGGACTCCACGGGGCGAACAGGTTGGCCAGCAATTCGCTGCTTGAGGTTCTGGTGTTTAGTAAGCGGGTGGTACAGAAACCCAAAGAGAGACCTGCTGAAGACACAGCAGGTATGGGGGAACAAAGCTATTATTCCCTCCCCAAGCGGAACTTCTCAGGAGGGACATTGCTCAGTTGTACTGCTCTCCAGACATTGATGTGGGAGAATGTCGGGATCATGCGCTCCGGAGATACATTGGAGAAGGCGGCAAACACCGTTTCCGCCTGGGAGAAGACCCTGGAAAAACCTTCTGACCGCAGCTCATATGAATTGAACAATCTCGTTCTGACGGGTCGATTGATGGCGGAGGCCGCTTTGATAAGGAAGGAAAGCCGTGGAGCCCACTTTCGCACAGATTACCCGGAGTCGTCTCCCGATTGGCTGAAGCACATTGTACTCCGGAGGGATTAGGGGTTGGGGATGGATGGGAGGCAAATAGAGGAGATCGTTGACCGGGCTCTGGCTGAAGATTGGAGCTCCGGCGATGTAACCACGCGGGCAATCATACCGGCTGAACTGGAAGGCAAGGCTTCCATAATTGCCAAGGCCCGTGGTGTGTTAGCAGGCACAGAAGTAGCCCGGGTGGCCTTCCACAGAGTTGATTCCTCACTTCGATTTGCCCTGCAGCTTCGAGATGGCAGTGAAGTGCAATCGGGTGTTACGATAGCCGAAGTTGAAGGGAAAGTAAGCAGTATCCTCAGGGCCGAGCGGGTAGCCCTCAATTTCCTGCAGCGGCTAAGCGGTATAGCTTCGGAGACACATCGTTACGCGGAGGCGATCAAGGGGTTTAATGCCCGCATTGTGGATACCCGGAAAACTACCCCTGGCCTGAGATTTATGGAAAAGTATGCTGTCAGGGTTGGTGGCGGTTACAATCACCGGTCGCATCTTGGGGACGGTATTCTCATAAAAGATAATCACCTGGCGGCGCTGCGTGCCAGAGGGCTGGGTCTGAAAGCAGCTATTGCCCTGGCCAAGAAGAATGCTCCACACATGCTCAAGATCGAGGTGGAGGTAACTACTGTCGAAGAGGCCGTCGAGGCCGTCGAGGCTGGGGCGGATATCATCATGCTGGACAACATGAGTGTGGAGGAGATGCGCCGTGCCGTGAAGTCAGTCGGAGGACGGGTTATCCTCGAGGCCTCCGGAGGCATTACTCTGGACAACGTGAGGGCGGTGGCCGAGACAGGGGTTGATTTGATCTCGATCGGTGCCCTTACTCACTCGGCGAAGGCCCTAGACATCAGCCTCGAACTGGAAGCATCTTCTCACTGAGTGTTTCTTGGGGGAGCCAGTCCGTGTTCTTTGAGTAAAGGGGTGTTGGCTAGAGTCTCTTCGGTCGGCCTGTCAGCGACTACCTTTCCTTGACAGAGGACTAGAGCGCGCTCTCACCCTCGTCACATCAGCCGGGCTGCTCTGCTCCAAGAAGGGAATAGCCGAACCGAGCTACATCAACTCCTGAGACCCAGGTGCTCAAGAAAGACTTCGTTTTGACCACCTGCCTGACAAATGAACTTCATAGTCTTAGTGCACAAAACAGGCGAATATGTGACAGCAGACGCACGAACCGTGATGAAATCATCCACAAAGCTACCCCTTCGATTGATTAAACGCACCTCACGACGTTTCGGCAACCCCACACGAGGTCCTGTCCTATTTGTTCTCCAGTTGAACTTAATGGATTCCAAGATCATAATAAATAGTTTGGGAGCGAGGACGATTTCTCTCGGACAAAGGGACAAGGATGAAGGGGAATTCCAACAGGACGTGGAGCCAGATCAGCTCGTATCTTTTGGTCCGCACCCGTGCGGTGAGATGGGCCATAGTTGTGGTTTT
>JAPLHP010000094.1 GCA_026389585.1 Chloroflexota bacterium
CCGGCAAGGTGCTACAGGCAGTGGGAGTGGCAGTCCCACCCCCGGTCACACCTATCACCAATGTGGTGCCAAGGAACTGACCCATACGATGGTTCCCGTTCAGAATCGCCCTTTCCCCTCCCAAACTGTAGAATTCGGGTATAACTATTACTGCCGGGTCAGTCTTGCATAGGTGTGTTCTGGGCTCGGATGTGAGCTTCAATTGCGTTGCACAGAATAGTGGAGGTGTGAGATGAAAACGACGTTGCTTCGTGGCGGCAAGATAGTCGATGGTACTGGCGGCCAAGCTCGTGATGGTCACGTCCTCATAGAAGGTGACCGGATCAAGGCGCTCTTGAGAGCCGGAGAAGCGCTTCCTGCAGCAGATTCGGTCATTGACGCAACCGGTTGCGTTGTGGCTCCTGGCTTTATCGATGCCCATTCCCACATGGACTGGTCCCTTCCCCTGGACGATCACCCCCACATGCTGAAGTGCTTCCTGGAGCAGGGCGTGACAACGGTAGTGGCCGGCAACTGCGGATTCTCGCCGGCACCTGTCGAGGCTGAGACTTTTCCCCTGCTCGAGGGCAGGCTGATGGGCCCCTTTGAGAAACCGCTGGACTATAGCTGGCGCTCAATGGGAGAGTTCCTGGACCGAATCCAAGAGAGAAAGCCGGTCTTGAACCTGGCGCAGTTAGTGGGTCATGCGACGATCAGGATAGCGGCAGCCAGCACGCGTCGGGGAACTATGAAGTCCGATGAGTTGAAGAACTGCCTCGCGAAGGCTCAGCAGTCTCTGGACGAGGGTGCATGCGGCTTGAGCTTTGGCCTGGGCTACGACCCCGGTATCTGGTCTCCGAAGGAGGAAGTTGAAGCCTTCAGCGCGGTCGCTGCCAAAGCGAAGAAGCCGGTTACGGTGCACCTGAGAACGTACTGCCGGGTGGGCACGATCTACTCGCCGTTGTCCTTGATGCCTCACAACCTGCTTGCCCTGCAGGAGATGATTGACGTCGCGCGCAGCACGGGCGTATCGCTTCAGGTCTCTCACGCCATGTTGCTCTTCCGCGTGACTTGGCCAACAGTCGACAGGTACCTCGGCATGATTGAGGAGGCCCGCAGCCAAGGTGTCGATGTTATGATAGATGCGATTCCCTATACGGAAATCAACGGGAGCGTGTCTGCCCTGCTGCCGCTGTGGTTCATTGCCAGGTTGCCTCAGGGATACAAGAGTCGGTGGGCGCGCATGCGCGTCAATGTCGATTTCGTTTTCTTACACCGGCGATTAGGGTATGATTACAAGAAGCAAGCCCGGCTGATGGATGCGGGGGTTGGTGGATGGGAAGATCTGAGCGGTCTGACGATTGGCGAGATCGCCCGCAAATGGGGAGTGTCGCCCATGGATGCCTTGCTCAGGCTGTGCGAGTCTTCGAATGGCCGTGCCGCTGTGTTGTGCCAGGCGGCGGCTGGTGAACCCGGCAACGAGAAGCCTCTGGAGGCCATCCTTTCTCACAGCAGCTGTCTCTTTGAGACAGACGCGCTGATCCGAAGCCGAGGATATCCGAATCCTGCGGCTTTCGGGACGTTTCCCAAGGTATTGGGGCACTATGCCAGAGAAAGGAAGCTGTTCAGTGTCGAAGATGCCATCATGAGAATGACCTCCGCCAGCGCTGACCGTTTTGGCCTGAAGGAGCGGGGCAGGCTGGAGCCCGGGAAGGCGGCTGATGTTGTGGTGTTCGATCCTCAAACGATCTCAGAAGCGCCTTTGGTGGGACGAGAGTTTGCCGGCAGGCCAGTAGGCATTCGTCACGTCTTCCTGAATGGGACGCACGTGGTGAAGGATGGGGCTTACGCGAGTGGTGTAAGGGCTGGCAAGGTGCTCAGGATGTGACTGTTCGAGGAATAAGACGAGCGGACAGACGACGCGGGAGATCCCCCTCCTCATGATGGACCGCGTCATCTGGGCAGTCACGATGCCAGGCCCTGTCCTGATCTGCCAGTTGCTTTCGAGACTGAGATCGGTGACGATGCCTATGTTGCATCAACCCCGCAGTCTTGGTTGGAGGGCAGCAAGAAGACATAAATCTGGTGGGCGATACTGGACTTGAACCAGTGGCCTCTGCGATGTCAACGCAGCGCTCTAACCACTGAGCTAATCGCCCAACTAGAAGAAGTTATCAAATATGCTGGCCAGAGTCAAGCACGGCGTGCGCGGCTTGAAGAATGTGGCCGGATGACTTTCTCTGGCTGCTCGTTGAACACCCTTGTATGCAAGTGTTGCCCGGGGGTGATCTTGGGTTTACCAGTGGTGGCCAGCACTTGATAAAGGACTATGACAACTATAGAATAGGGAGTATAAACATAGATAGACTTGATGAGTGAGTTATAGCAGGTTCTTGGTTTGTCAATATGTAGTTGAGTTGTTTGGAACGTCAAGGATTAATGCTGGCGTGATTCTAGATATCGTATATACGCGGGAGCAGCGCAGGAGGTAAGGATGGAGACGGGGACGTGGACCGTTAAGACCGGGCTGGCCCAGATGCTGAAGGGCGGTGTGATTATGGATGTGGTCACCCCGGATCATGCGAAGATAGCTGAGGAAGCCGGCGCGTGTGCCGTAATGGCCCTGGAGAGGGTTCCGGCGGATATCCGAGCTGCCGGCGGCGTGGCCCGCATGGCTGATCCGGATGTGGTTCTGGCTATTAGGGAAGCAGTGACTATCCCGGTGATGGCTAAGTGCCGTATCGGCCACTTTGTTGAGGCGCAAGTGCTGGAAGCCCTCGGTGTCGATTTCATAGACGAATCTGAGGTACTTACTCCTGCTGATGAGGCCTGTCATGTCTGGAAGCATGATTTCAAGGTCCCCTTCGTATGCGGCTGCCGCGACCTGGGCGAAGCCCTGCGCCGTATTGCCGAAGGTGCGGCCATGATCCGTACCAAGGGTGAGGCTGGCACGGGGAACATTGTGGAGGCGGTAAGACATATGCGGGCGGTTATGGGTGGTATCCAGAAGCTGGTGAACATGCGTGAAGAGGAACTGATGGCAGAGGCAAAGGCCATAGGGGCTCCCTTTGAACTGGTACTGGAGGTGCATCGGACAGGCAAACTGCCGGTGGTCAATTTTGCCGCCGGTGGTGTAGCTACCCCGGCAGACGCAGCATTGATGATGCAACTGGGGGCCGAAGGAGTCTTCGTCGGTTCTGGTATCTTCAAATCCAGCGACCCGGCAGCAATGGCCAAGGCCGTTGTTAAAGCTACTACCCACTATCGTGATGCCAAGATCATCGCCCAGGTCTCCAGAGGCTTGCGTGGTGCCATGCCAGGGCTGGATATAAAGGGAATTCCCAAGGAGGAGTTGCTGGCAACTCGAGGGTGGTAGGGCGTATTTTATGATTCGCTCCTTTTTCCCTTTGGATGTGTTGGATATTCTCCTTCAAGGCGGAGCACTGGCTAATAGAGCCGGTACCAAAGATAACATAGTCAGAAAAGAAACGGCCTTAGCCAGTCTGCCCAACCTCCTGGGCCAGTGGTTCAATCCCCAATTGAAAACGCGCGTTTGGGTATGCACAGAAGGCTTTAGTCTGCGTGGGGTGGCTTCCGTTAGAGATCGTTCCAGCCCCCAGGCTTGGGAGGTGGATCGGCTTATGCTCCGTGAGGAAGATGTTGACTGCTGTATTTTGCTCCTGGAACATGTAGGTGTCGTCGGAGGAGAACTGGCGGTACAGAGAGTCTTCCTCCGTCTTCCTGCCGCCAGTCCCCTTTTGAATGCTGCCGAGAAGGCTGGTTTCTTGCCCTATGCAACGGAGTGTCTTTATTGGTGTGATAAGAGAGAGACAGAAGGTAAGGTGGCAGTTAATGAGGTCTCTCCCAATTCTATTCCTCGCCGCAAGCAGGCCGGTGATGAGCAGAGACTTTTTGAACTATATGAGAAGTGTGTCCCCATTTCGATCCGCAGGGTTGAAGGGCTGACTTTTGCCCAATGGCAGGCCAATAAGGGCAGGAGACTGGGGCAGGAATGGGTCTTTGAAAGAGGGGGGTTCTTTGCAGGCTGGATTGCAGTTAGGGCCAGCCGCGATATGGGGCAACTGGAGGTAATAGCTGCTTCCCGTGGAGAGATGGAGAACGTAATGGAATATGGCTTAACATGCCTCAGTGGTTGCCGTCATTTATATTGCCTGGCTCCTGCATTTAATCAGGAGCTATCTCGATTACTGGGGCGCCGGGGTTTCAGTCAATTATCAACATATTCTGCTCTGACAAAGGAACTGGTGGTCAAGGTAGCGGAGCCCTGCCTTATGCCGGCAGGTGCTTAACTGGGAGGATAATGCAAAAGACAATAATAGATGATCTGGATGCCTTGCTGGATATCCTGCCACCATTCGTCTCCGAGCCACTGAGGCAGCGGGGAGATTGCAGTGAACTCCTGGAAGTGGTGATGGATCTGGGACGCCACGCGGAGGCAAGGTTTCCCACTTATGAGGTGGTACTCAGTCCCAAAGAAATTGTCCAGGAGGACCTGGAATATGTAGCTTCTCGAATCAGTGCTTTTAATGATGATAATCGTGCCGGGATTGAGCGTACCCTTCATCGGGTCTCTTGCATTCGCAACCGTCAGGGGCGCATTGTGGGTCTTACGTGCCGCGTGGGCCGGGCCGTCTTCGGTACGATGAAGTTGATTGAGGACCTGGTTCAATCAGGCAGAAATATTCTGCTCCTGGGACGTCCCGGTGTGGGAAAGACGACGATGCTGAGGGAAGTGGCCCGTGTCCTGGCTGACGAGGTGGGGAAGAGGGTGATCATCGTGGATACCTCCAATGAGATTGCCGGCGATGGAGATATACCCCATCCTGCCATCGGCCATGCCCGGAGAATGCAGGTGCCCAAACCTACCATGCAGCATTCGGTGATGATCGAGGCTGTAGAGAATCACATGCCGCAGGCGATTGTCATTGATGAAATCGGCACTGAGCTCGAAGCAGCAGCCGCGCGTACTATTGCTGAGCGCGGTGTTCAACTGGTGGGCACAGCACATGGCAATACCCTGGAGAACCTGATTCTCAATCCCACTCTGTCTGATGTTATCGGCGGAATTCAAACGGTTACCCTTGGTGACGAGGAGGCGCGGCGAAGAGGCACTCAGAAGTCTATCCTGGAACGAAAAGCTCCTCCCACCTTTGATGTGTTGGTGGAAATCCAGGCGTTCAACAGGGTGGCCGTTCATTCTGACGTAGCCGAAGTAGTTGATGCTATCCTGAGAGGCAGGCCGATAACGAGAGAGGTCCGCTCGATGGATGAAGAAGGGGGTCTGCAAAAAAAGCAGGAAAAATTACCCACGTTCTCCAACAATCAGACGGTTGCCCAGAGGAACGATAGGAAATCACCCGAAGATACTAGTGCCGTGCCGAGGGTTTATCTCTTTGGAGTCAACCGGGCGAAGCTGGAACAGGCGGCGGGAGAGAAACAGTTTGGGATCAGCGTTGTCTCCGAGGTGGGGGAGGCCAGCATCTTTCTGACCTGCAAGACCTACTATCGCCGGAGGCCCCAGAAGGTAAGGGATGCTGAAGCGGCAGGTCTGCCTGTTTATGTATTGAAGGGCAATACCCTGGTCGAGATGAAACAGTTCCTGGAATCCCTGGCTGGCAATCGAGGAAAGATGGATGCGATCGGCATTGCTCTGAAGGAAGCGGAAGAAGCTATCGCTCAGGTGATGAATGGGAGAGACTCAGTAGAACTGAGCCGGCAGAATTCCTATGTCCGTCGGTTGCAGCACCAGATGGCAGAACGCTCTCGCGTAGGTTCTCGCAGCTTTGGCAAGGAACCGCAGCGGCGGGTGGAGATATTTAGGAACTCCTGAGGTGGGCTCTTGGCACTGTTCATAACATTTGAGGGTGGCGAAGGATGTGGCAAGAGCACCCAGGCCAGGGCTCTCTACAGGCGGGTGTCGGCTTCAAGTATCCCGGTGATACTTACTCATGAGCCTGGTGGTACCCCCTTCGGTGAACAGGCTCGACGGTCTCTAAAGCGAATCAGCAGTTCCCCTCTCTCACCTCTGGCGGAACTGTTTCTTGTTGCCGCCTCCCGGGTGCAACTGGTGGAGGAAGTGATTCGCCCGAGCCTGGAAGCAAACACTATGGTCATCTGTGACCGTTACACCGACTCCACTCTGGCTTATCAAGGATACGGGCGTGGGATCGATCTGGATACCATTCAGGCCGTTAATGACACTGCCACGAGGGGGCTGTCCTCTGACCTGGTGATCCTGCTGGATGTCCCTGTTGAAATAGGGCTGGCTCGCAAGGGATCGGCCAGACAGGACCGCTTTGAAAGAGAGGGATTGGCCTTCCATCAGCGGGTGCGGGAGGGTTATCTCAAGATGGCTGGCGCTGACCCGGGGCGCTGGCTGGTGATTGACGGTGCCTTGTCCAAAAGGGAGATCCAGAGCCGTATCCGGGAGAGGATTGAGATAATGCTGCGAAGAGAGAATGGAAAGTGAGCAAACCCAGAGTTGCTGTAGCCATGAGCGGCGGCGTGGACTCCTCTTTGTCGGCGGCTTTGCTGAAGGAGGCAGGATACGAAGTCACTGGCGTTCATATGCAACTGTGGCGTGAAGAGGGGGCGGGTGATCCCAGCCCTCATCCTGCTGGCCGTTCTCTTCGAAATGCCAGCGATGCCGATCAGGTGTGCCGGCTTCTTGGTATCCCGTTTCACGTGCTCAATTTTGAGACGGAATTCCGGAATTCTGTCATTGATTACTTCTGTCGTGAGTATGCTCAAGGGCGAACACCCAACCCCTGTGTGGCCTGCAATCAGCAGATCAAATTTAATCTGCTGCTGAGTACAGTTCTGGCCCAGGGTGCGGAGTATTTGGCCACGGGTCATTATGCCAGGATCGAGGGTGCAGAGAATGGATATCGCTTGCTCAGGGGTATTGATTCTGCCAATGATCAATCGTATTTCCTGTACACTTTAGGACAGCGGGAGTTGCGACGATTGCTATTCCCGCTGGGAAATTGTCGCAAAACGCAGGTGCGCCGCATGGCGGCGGAGCGAGGTCTGCCGGTGGCTGATAAGCCAAAGAGCCAGGACCTGTGCTTTATACCTGGTGGTCGTTACCGTGACTTCATCATGAGTTACCTTCCTCCCATCTCTGGGGATATCGTTGACATGGAAGGAAACGTATTGGGGAAACATCGGGGCATAGCCTCCTACACTGTAGGGCAAAGGACAGGCTTGGGGCTTTCCTCCGAAAAACGCCTCTACGTAATAGCCATTGAGGCCGCCACTAACTTACTTGTGGTTGGTCCGGAGGACAAACTTTTTGCCTCCAGGCTGCTGGCGAGGGGAGTCAGATTTGTATCCGGGGAGCCCGAATTCCCCGCAGCTATTAGAGCCAAGATCCGTTATAAGTCCCCGGAGATAAATGCCACGCTCCGTCCCTGTGAGCAGGGGGTGGAGGTTCTTTTTCATAAAGCACAGCGGGCCATCACCCCCGGTCAGGCGGTCGTGTTCTACGACGGTGAGCGGGTTCTGGGGGGTGGCATAATAGAGGCATCTTGACCGCACCGCCTACCTTTGATAGCGAAAGGGCTCTCAGGGCTCAGGGGTATCGGTTCATAGCTGGTGTTGATGAGGTGGGGCGTGGGGCTCTGGCCGGTCCTGTGTTTGCGGCGGCGGTGATACTGCCTCTGGAGAGCAATCTCCCCTGGTTATCGCTGGTGCGCGATAGCAAACAACTGTCACCCCGGCAAAGAGAGCGCCTGTTTAAGATGATTGAGCGGGCTGATATCCCGATGGGGTTAGGTGCAGTCCCTCACACTGCTGTTGATGAGGTGGGCATTGTCAAAGCAACCTACTTAGCCATGGCCAAGGCTGTGGAGTGCCTTCCAGTCCCTCCCGACTTCCTTCTTATTGATGCTCTGACCCTGCCCGAAATCTCTTTGCCTCAAAAGGGCATTATCCATGGTGACAGGCTGTCCCTTTCAATTGCCTGTGCCTCCATAGTAGCTAAGGTAAGCCGGGATCGTCACATGGTGGATCTGGATGGCCTTTATCCGGGCTATGGTCTGGCCAGGCACAAAGGTTATGGTACCAATCAGCACCTGACGAGATTGAATGAACTGGGCCCTTGCCCTATCCATCGCCAGTCCTTTGCTCCGGTTCAGAGGTTGATCCGGAGGTGAATCGCCAAGCTCTTGGTGCGCTGGGGGAGAAAAGGGCACGGGAGTACCTTAAGAAAAGACATTACCGCATTCTGGAGACTAATTTCCGCTGTCGGGAAGGCGAGATTGATATCATTGCTCAGGAGAAGGACTATCTTGTTTTTGTGGAGGTCCGCACCAGAACCGGCTCTGAGTTTGGCACCCCTGAGGAGTCGGTGACCTCTGCCAAGAAGGAGAGGCTTGTCTCCGTGGCGCTGTCCTATCTTCAAACCCATAGAAACCTGCCCTCGTTGTGGCGTTTTGACGTGGTAGCAATAGAGGTTGGTACTGATGGCCAGACAACCCGCATGGCATTGATTCAGAATGCCATCAGCTAGTGTAGTCTTGACGCTTGAGCGGAGAGGGAGGGAATCCCCTTCGAGGTGGTTTAGGGTTTTTCGTTTCTGAGTGCCGAAGGCCGGACTCGAACCAGCACGGGGGTTGCCCCCCAACAGTTTTTGAGACTGTCGCGTCTACCAGTTTCGCCACTTCGGCTGGAGCGGAAGATGGGATTCGAACCCACGACCTCCTCCTTGGCAAGGAGGCGTTCTACCGCTGAACTACTTCCGCAGCCCATCCCTGTCTATGAAGGCGTGGCCTTTATAGAACTAACTTTATAGAACTAACTATATAATATTCTACATACTTCGTCTGCTATCTTCAATATTTCCAAGGGTATGGAGTACAGTCAGGGGTGGCGTAGTTCTATCAAACCGGAATAAATTGCACTCTCGGATTGGCTCTTTAGCAAAGGATCCAAGGGTTTGATGCCCTTGTTTAAAGAGAGATAATGGGGCCGCCCGGCCTAGGAGCGAGCCCCCCCCTTTTTCCTCGTTGCCAGTATGTTTTCAACGGCCCCGATACACAGTCTGGCGTATTCTCTCTCACTTTCTGGATTGGCCTATAGTTGGCCTTTGCTTAAAAAGTCAATCCAAAGGGGGAGGGGGTTCCCTCGATAGCCTTTAGGGCTTCTGGAGGCAACTCTATAGAAACGGACTGGTTGTAGTCATGGGACTGCAGGTACAGGATCATGTTCAGCGTCATTTCAGCCCCTCCCGCGGACGTACCTAAAACTTCCGAAGTCAGCAGTAGGGTCATCTCCATCTGTGCTTTGCTGATGAAGAAGGTATCCTTGGCAACCCACACATTGAGAGAGAAGCTGCTGATCATATCTTTCAGGTTGGGCAGTTGCATATTTGCCCCTTCCGTCAATTGCTGCTGCAGCTTCTCAAAGTCCGGCACTATCTCAAGTAGATAGCAGTCGATGTCAGTTCAGCCGGGTCAGGAGATAGATGGTACAAGCCCATACGAGGTCTGTGGTGTTTGAGAACAGACTGAGATCTTACAATATGCCCTGCTTCGATGATATGGCAGTAACAACGAATGGCTCGACTGAACTTAGAAACTCAGGTTCTCCTGCAATGATTACACCAGCTTTAAGACGAGGCATGAGGTCATGATGTCATGGAGCCCCTGCCTCCTTTCTGTGAAGGCTATCATAATGTAGCCAACCAGCAGGATGAGTGCCGAGATAATCCTGGGAAAGTGTCTTCCTGTGGCTCTCCAAAACGAGATTCTCCCACCCTTATGGTCGGTGACAATGATGCCCAAAGACATTTCTCCCAGTGCTGCCTGATTGGAAGAACTCTCCATGGCTGCCCAATATACCCAGGGGACAAATATACCCATGGCAAGCCCGACCAGCGCTGTCATTGCCTTGACTTCTCCATCATTCTCAAGTTTAAACCAATAGCCGATTGCCAGACTGAGCACGTATGAGATAACAAGAACAAGACCTAACGCCACAATGCAGTCAATAACATAAGCGCCAAGCCTTGTCCGGAAACTGGCATATCTTGCATTGGCTGTCAAAGTAGTCGGCCCGACGCGCAACCCCTGGGACACCGGCCGAATCGGTGCGCATTTATGGCAGAATCTGTCCTCGCCGCCATTTCTCCATGTGCATGTGCTGCAGTACATGTCCCCTCCTCTTCCTGCTGGAATCAGCCTGCCGCAAGCCTGCTGTTCTGCTGCTGGACACGGAAAGACCCGCAATGATATGTGGCGACTTGATACTTATAAGCTTATCTCTTATATATAACAAGTGTGTCTACTTCTGAGGGGACTGTAATGTTGCTGGCTGTGTAGGCCAGCAACATCGAAGGCCTTGGCAGGTGGAAATCCCTCAAAGGCAGTTCAGAAATGGACTACATCGGTGACTTCTGAATGCAGTTAGAAATTTATGGGTTCGTACAGTCATAATGTGAGGAAATCTGGGATAAGCCTGCTGGGAAGTATCCTGTACGGGAGTGCTGCTTAGCGCGGTGGCTCTATGGTTGGTGGTGGGCTTGGGTTCTTAGATAGATGGAATCTGAGGCGAGGTTCCTGTTCCGGGAAATCCTTTTCTGCGCCGCATTTCTTGCACTTGGCATGGTATGTCCCGCCTCTGGGTAGAGTGTCTATGACCCAGTGATGGGCGACAGCATCCATACACATAAGATTTATTGTACCACACTCAAACCATTCTCGGATACAAAGAATGCTTATGCTGATAGATGGGAGCATGAATTTGAGGGTAGACTGAGCTTCTACGAGGCACCGCCGGGGTGAAGGCCGCGTAAGGCGCTGCAACTCCGCAGTCCATTGAGAATTTGACTGCGATTTCACCCTGGCGAAATTTGGTGCATTCACCTGGTTTTTCTGGCTGCAAGAGCGGCGGCCAGAACCACCAGGCCAAGAAGGGCGAATTCCAGTGGCAACAGCACCTGCCCTGACACCGACTTAACCACAAAGGTAAAGCTGATCCCCAATCCCAGCACCAGAGCCCACGCCAGAAGGCCCCATAACAGTTCCGTGATCATCCTTCTTATGTTCTGCATCCTGCTTCTCCCGATTGATTGTCTGCCATATCTATCGTTGCCTCACATTATATAGTGCAGCATTTCTGGATGCAGACGCAAGTCCTGCATTCTGGCAATCCCCGGACATGGTGCTGTGCTGTATAGGGTCGGTGATCCTTGATGACAGCCTGAGGTTCCGCAAGCGCAGGCACACCCGACGCTACTACTTCTCGGTCGGCTTCTATTTTTCTCCCCTGTGTCTTTGTTGTTCTCATAATTTCACTCCCCTCTCCTCCAGCGTTTCGTGTGCTTTGTCCAGCAGTGGTTGTGGATCAAAACGCTCTTCACCACAGACACCGCATATTTGATGATAGAACCCACCCCATTCCTTCTGTCGCGTTGCCTTGCACTTTGGATGCGATGGAGACTCATTCGTTGTTCCATGGTGGTGACAGTTTTCCCAGTTATGCACATGGTCTGAAGGAAGACATCTCGACCACAGGCAGAGAAGAGCGTGTGGGTCCCCGAGAACCTCCTCGGTTGTTTGACTTGCATCGGGAAGAGGGGGAAAGTCATCATGCCCGAGAAGTCGCCAGCAGAAAATCCCCATCAGGACATAGGCCAGTGTCTTCTCATTTTCATATGCCCACCACTTCGAATCCGAGGTTGTCCTGTCTTGCATCCCCTTTGCCCAATCCCAATACTTCACAGCTTCCGTCAATCCCTCCAGGGGTTCCAAGGATTTATACTTCTTCAGTGTAGTGTCTAGCTTGAAGGCCTCTCTCAGTTGTGCGAATACTTCATCCTTTGTCATTTGTCACTGTCCCTCCTCATTGTATGGTCGGCTGGGTGGGATTCGAATCTTGAGCCACTCGGGTGGAGTCTTTCTGCGAAAGTATACCCTTGACCTTGGCTTGGATACAAAGGAAGCTTGTGTAGTATTATTACCCCCGGGTGCATTGTATTTGAGGTCGGCCTGAAGTTCTGCAAAACGTTGTTGTCCTGGTGGCTTCTGGACGTCTTGGGCGGGTGATACACTGGGGGACGGATTGGGCATTGGCTTTGGGATCTTGGAATGATACTGTAGGGAGTGGCCCTATGGTTATTAGGCTGCGGTTGATGTGATTGGTGACCCTCGGGTATCATAGTAAAATACTTTGCAAAGGGGGAGGCCATTATCGTGTCAAGGTTTGTGCTTCTGTGTTCAGTTTTGTTGAGCCTGCTGTGTGTCGGCTGCAGTCAAAGCGGCACCGCCGAGGGCGTTGTTGACTACAAATCAATATCCGGCCTTAAGGAAAAATCGGCCTATAGCATTGTTCGCAATGGGCCATCAGAAGGAGTTCAACCCATCGTGGTCTATGACGAAGAACTCAAAAACCTTGGTTACTTCCCATCGGAAGGTGACCTTGTAGTAAGCGACACTCTGGAAAGGCAAATTGAAGAAGATGGTTATACTGGACTCGACTACATCATCAGCGTGCGCATATTGTCTGATGGGAAACTGTCCAAATACCCCTCGGGCTTTCATACAAATCGGGAGATCTTCAACCAGGCGAAACTGGGTACCCAGATCAAGTTCGAGAAGTCACCCTCCAATATCGGTCCGGAGATTGTAAGTCTTCTTGAGTGAGAGAGTCGGGGGATCATGATAAATGAGAGAAACTTGACGCCCCAGTTACCTTAGGGGCCAACTGAAGTTCTACAAGTCGCCATTATTTCCCTTCCAGGTACTTGCGGTCCACCTCCGCTGCCTCTTTCACCTCATCTTCCGTTATCTTCTTCAGCCACTTCCCCCCCAACTTGAGCAAGGCCTTCCCAGCTATTCCACCAAACTCGATCTTAATGTCACTTTTGTAGGTTACCATTGTCCCTTCAGGCACTACCTCAAAGGTTGTCGTCTGTTTTGAACCTTTGTCTACACCCAGTAATGTCTCCGAGTCGATGCGATGCGGCAGATGGAGGACTATCCTGTATGTTGAGTTGAATGGGCGACCTCTGATCTCCCGTTTTGTGTTAACCAATACCTCATTCTCATGTCTGCTCACGATTTTGAATGAGGTATCATTAAGCGAATGCACACTGAAGTATAGCTCAGGGTTGCCAAAGTATTCGATTACCTTTTCTCTCGGCGCCCGAATGATCTTTTGTAGCTCAGTCTTGGCCATAATGTCACCTCACGAGAGTCTGCGTACTACCACAATTGTTGACCGCGGTGCCAACCACTTGCTGCCTTTGCCGAAGAGGTCTGCCCTTCGTTTAACTGCGCCAAGCTTCAGGAGGATTATACCACCTGAGACTCCATTGCCCAATATCGAATGGGTAGAATGTGCTGCTATAACCGAAATCGGCCTGGCCGTACGCAGGAGAATACACCGAGCCATCCAGGAAGCTAGTGCCTGGTTGCAAGAAACTGGTGCCTGTCATCCTTCCGCAGAAGGACGACCTGACCCAGAAGCCCCGTGTGTCATTCCCTCTCCCTTTGATGGGAGAGGGCTAGGGTGAGGGTGATATTTCTACTGTCTTTGCGAGGAGTCCTTCCGCAGAAGGACGACGAAGCAATCTCGGGGTGGTGTGATGCGGTCAGACCAATGTAGGGATTGCGAGAAATACCAAGCGTCGGGTCGGGGACCCGACAGCCACCATGTGGAGAATGGCTCGCAATGACATGATGCGGCGTGCATTCTCCTCCACCCTGTAGGGACTCTGTCCGAACCCTGGAGCCGGGGTTTAGTGGACAGACCTGAAGGTCTGTCCCTACTGAAGGGAGACCCTTCGCCTTCGCTCAGGGTGACAAAACACATGAATATCAGGGTGACAC
>JAPLHP010000095.1 GCA_026389585.1 Chloroflexota bacterium
GGTCTCGGTGCCCTTTGAGTCCTTGAAGTAGAAGTACTCTAGTTCCGGACCAACGTAGTAGGTGTAACCCAGGTCTGCGGCCCGTTTCAGGTTCCTCTTCAAGACTAATCGCGGGTCACCTTCGTAAGGTTCACCTCCCGGATTCATAATGTCGCAAAACATCCTGGCCACGGCATGGTGCTCCTTCGGTCTCCAGGGGAGCATGCGAAAGGTATCAGGGTCGGGCAGGGCCATCATGTCGCTCTCGTCAATGCGAGCGAACCCCTCGATGGACGAGCCATCGAATCCCATACCATCCTCAAGAGCAACCTCCAGCTCTTCCACAGTGATGGCGAAACTCTTGAGCATGCCGAGTATGTCAGAAAACCACAATCTGATGAACTTTACATCGTGCTCCTTCGCCATTTTGAGCACATATTCCTTGCTTTCCTTCTTAGACTTAGCTGTCATTTCTCCTCCTTTCAGTACTACCTATTCTGGTATGCTGCCTTGGCGCTCATATCCGCCCTATCCCTATCTATATGGCGTTTTCTCCTTCATCACCTGTCCGAACACGTATGGCATTTTCGATGGGCAAGACAAATATCTTGCCATCTCCCCGTTCACCGGTCCTGGCTTTCACCATGATGGTGTTCAGCGTCTTTCCCAGGTCCTCATCCAGTACCACCACCTCGATCTTAACCTTGGGCAGGAATTCCACCCGGTATTCTCCCGCTCTCCATTGGAGGGGAATGCCATTCTGGCGGCCTCGGCCGCTTACTTCCATCACCGTCATGCCAATGATGCCAATTCCCTCAAGTGCCGCTCTAACTGGTTCCAGCTTCTCTTCCCTGATAATCGCTTCTATTTTCTTCATGGGTTATATCCCCCCATACGCTTTCTCACCATGCTGGGATATATCCAGTCCGACCGCCTCTTCCTCACTCTTCACCCTCAGGCCAATAACAGCATTGATGATCTTGGCCAGAATCCATGTGCCTGTAAAGGCAAAGACCCAGACGACGGCCACGGCTGCAATCTGCTTACTCAGCAGCAGGGCACTCCCATAGATCAGGCCATCGGTTGCTGCTGCATTGACAGTAGCGCTGGCGAAGATGCCCGTGGCCAAGGCCCCCCACGTGCCGCCCATGCCGTGGCATGCCCAGACATCGAGGGACTCATCGACGTTCTGTTTGGATCTCAGGATCATGAAATAGTAGGAGATTACTGCCGCTGCCATGCCTATAGGTATGGCAGCTAGAGGGGTCACAAACCCTGCGGCTGGCGTAATGGCTACCAAGCCGACTACTGCTCCTGTGGCAGCACCCAGGAGAGAGGGGCGTTTATTGATCCATCCCAGGATTATCCAGGTGAAAGCCGCAGCACAGGCGGAGGTATTGGTAGCCACAAAGGCGCTCGCGGCCAATCCGCCGGAGGTCAGGGCGCTGCCGGCATTGAAGCCAAACCAGCCAAACCAGAGCAGTGCTGCTCCCAGGGCCACCATAGGGATGTTCGCGGGCTCCATTGAGTGCTTCTCTGCAAACCCCTTGCGCGGTCCCAGCACCAATGCCAGGGCCATGGCCGATACCCCAGCGGTTATGTGAACCACTGTTCCGCCGGCAAAGTCCAGAGCTCCCAGCTTGGCCAGCCAGCCACCACTGCCCCATACCCAGTGAGCTACGGGGCAGTAGATCAGCGTAAACCATAAGACTGAGAAGACCAGCAAGGCGCTAAACTTGATCCGCTCCACCACCGCTCCGGGAACATCATGAAGGCCAAGTGGGGGACAGTTGTAGCATACGTAGAAGAGGGGCCCTGTCCCACATTTCTCAGGCCAATCCAGTCAAGCCCGCCGATGATGCCACCTTTGTCAGGCCCAAAGGCCAGGGTGTAACCGTAGAGTACCCAGAGCACGCCTATGACGGCGAGGATGGCAAAGCTCATCATCATGGTGGAGAGAACATTCTTCTTCCTCACCATGCCGCCATAGAACAGTGCTAGCCCGGGTGTCATCAACATCACCAAGGCAGTCGAAATCAGAAGCCAGGCAGTATACCCACTAGCCATCCCACACCTCCACCAAGAAACCGCCAGCCGGGACTGCATATCTGATATCCGTATCGTTCGCTATAGCGCCTCTGCAATGCAGTGACCAATAGTAGAGCCCCGTCATAGCTGCAATGGTCGCCTTCATTGACTGGCCGCTGGTACACAGCTTTAGCTTCAACCCAGGTGCCAACAGATCCAAACCAACTTCTATGGTCCCGCAAGTGCTACTCTTCATGATTAACCTCCCTTTTATGCTTATAACCAGAGAGTAACACCCATATATTTCCAACAGATTTCAGGGAGGTTAAATCTGTGTTAACAAGTAGCGCCGTAGCCCATTATCACAGGTGGATTAAGCTGGGCTAGGGTTGTCGTTGAACCTGTAGCCGATGCTCCTCACCGTCTCGATACAAGCAGAGTCTCCCAGCTTGCTTCTGAGTCGCCTGATATGTACATCGACTGTCCTGTCACCTCCATAGTAGTCGTAGCCCCAGACCTTGTTGAGCAGCGCTTCCCTGGTGAAGACCTTTCCCTTCTTGCTTGCCAGAAACCGGAGCAACTCGTATTCCTTGAACGTTAGCTCCACCAACCTCCCCCCCACAGCCACCTCACACTTGGCCAGATCAATCGTTATGTTGCCACAATGGACCAAGTCCTTGTTGTCAGAACCATTTGTTCTCCGCAGGGTCCGCCTTGCTCTTGCCATCACTTCATCCACTCCCCAGGGTTCCATGACGAAATCATCTATGGGCAGATCAGTATCAAAAACATCGAGGTTAGCATTGGACAAAAGGGCAATAACAGGTAAACGGGTCTCCTCCTTGATCCTCTGAAGCAAAAGCCCTGTTTCCGAACCGGGCAGTGATCCATCTACAGCTATGATCACCAGATCCATTGGGTGACTGCAGATCTTCTCCAGAGGCTCGTCATGTCCAGAGACAATCGAGCACAGGAAGCCCCTCTCGGCAAGTCCGGAATTGAGTTCCCTTACCTGCTCGCTTCTATCGGCTATTATGAATACCCTGAACATGGCTGGTTATGCGCTGCTCCTTTTATTCGCAATGTCTCTAAATCTGCTCAAATTCTTGTATTCAATTAATCCACTCATGGCGCGGTTTGTGACCTCTATACTTGCTTCCGCGGCGGCTGCCACCGGGTTAAGCCCATCATAAAGTATCAGCCCAACCTTGTTCAATTCTGAGGTGATTTCGCATATCGGTTCATTCGTCTCTCCCAGCTTGATCAGGCCATTGAAGCCCGCTGCCTTCAGCTTCCTCATAATGGCCTCCGTTTCCGGTCTGCAGGGAGAGGGAATCTCGCCGAAGCTAGCCAGTATCTTGCCGCCGCCTTCGATGCTTGCCTTCCTGACACTGGTCATTCTACTGGCAATGAATATCTCGGCGGGGTCCAAGGAGCACCCCGAGTACTCTATCAGATCGGTGAACCTGAGTGGTTTTTGATTCCTGACCTGCAGCATTCCTCCAAACCTGGAGACCAGTGGGATGCCGGCTTTTAACAGGGCACCGCTCACTACAATGCTGGATATTGTGGCCAGCCCGACCTTGCCCTGGGGTACCGTCACTCCTCCAAGCTTTGCCCCTTCGTGGGCGATTGCCACCAGGTCGCTGACGCACAGGCCAGATCTAAAGGCATCACTCATCAGCTCTAGAGCACGGTTAAATTCCTCCTCAGCGAACAAGGACGTGTTAATAGGGACATGCCCACTATAGTTATCAAGGTCGAGAGAGGTGGCATACGCTAAGAGCTCGATCCTGGCGGATATGTGTCCCAACCTATCGGACACCAGGGCACTCTTCAGTTCCTCAAGACCTGAAGAGGTGATCTGTCTGCCATCCCTCTTTCCTACAGGTTGGGTCAGACCTCGCTCATCCATCAGCCTCAGATGATACCTCACCGCCCTCTCACCGAGCTCAAAGCCAAGATCGCACAACCGGCGGGCAATCACCCTGCCGCCGAGAGGCTCCGGGGAATCGCTGAGCACTTTAAGGATGGCGACCACTTTCCTTTCCACCACTCTAGTCTCTTGGCCTATCATTTCTGACTCCTGATTCAATCGGTGTCTAATATCTAATAGGTATGGAGCCTGCCATATGGTCTAAGATAAAGCGGGAACAGCTTGATAAACTTGTGTCTGAGTATCTCCTCAGCATCGCAACTGAAGTAGGCTGCAAAGTCGGTCACGAATGCCCGGAGAATCTGGAGATCCTTCTCCTCCAATTCAGCAGTGCCCATCTCCTTGCCGAGTTGATGATCTTTGACAGTGCCCCTCAGATAGATGACACCGCCGTGCATTCCGGTTCCGATGAAGTTAGCCCTATGGGGCTCATCATTCTTTAGGCCAAGGCCAAGAAGGATCAGGATTCCGCCAGCCATGTATTCACCGAGAAAGTCCTGAGCAGTCCCTCCGATGACCAGCACCGGTTTCTTTTCCTTGTACTCCTTCATATGAATGCCTGCCCGAT
This sequence comes from Chloroflexota bacterium, assembly GCA_026389585.1. Classification (NCBI taxonomy): domain Bacteria; kingdom Bacillati; phylum Chloroflexota; species Chloroflexota bacterium. Next base: position 4,512 of record JAPLHP010000095.1, read on the forward strand.
ACCCCACATCTTCACGGACAAAGATCTTCCCCCCTCGGGCTGACAGGCCGACGATATCGCCAGCGTGCCCATGAACAATTATCTCGCCGTTGTTCATCGTATTCCCGCAGCCGTCCTGGGCGTTCCCATGAACAATTATCCGCGGACCATTCATAAATGCTCCCAGATCGTTGCCGGGAGTGCCGAATATCTCGACCTCCACTGTCTTTCTCAGATTGGTGCCAATGTATCTCTGACCACAGATATTATGAAGCTCAATTCTCTGAACCCCGTTGATCACAGCATTACGCAACCTGGTGTTAAGGTCACGGTATGGAATGTTGCTGGCATCGATGCTCAGTACCGAATCAGCTTTCACCTGGCCAATACTCTGTGTCATATCAACCTCCTGCCATCCTTACTCCCAGGATTTCGAGTCTGGTGTCAGTCAGCCCAACACCCCTCAAATGCAAGCGATTGCCGCGCAAGCTCTCCAATGCATTGATTGACACACCTGGCGCTGTATGCACCGGGATGAATCTCTCTACTGTGAACTTTGGTGGGAGGTAGGTCTTCATCATAGTAATCCTCTTGCTACGTTACTATCTCCTTACGGGAATCCCCTTTCCTGCCAGATAGTCTTTCGCCTGGCGAATCGAGTAGGTCCGGTAGTGAAAAATGCTGGCAGCAAGAACGGCATCCGCCTTGCCTGCAAGCAGGGCTTGATAAAGATGCTCCAGGTTTCCAGCGCCGCCGCTGGCGATGACCGGTACTGATACCTGCTCGCTAATAGCCCGGGTGAGCCTCAGGTCATATCCGCTCCGGTGGCCATCATTATCCCAACTGGTCACCAGCAACTCCCCGGCGCCGAGTGCAACGGCCTGATTCGCCCAAACGACGGCGTCAATTCCCGTTCCCTTCCGGCCGCCGTGAGTAAGAACCTCCCACTTTGGTGCTTCACCGTTTTCCACCAGCCTAGCATCAATGGCTACAACGATACACTGGGAGCCAAATCTTTCTGCTCCTTTACCTATTAGTTCCGGGTGGAGCACTGCCGCAGTGTTGACGGCTATCTTATCGGCTCCAGCCTTCAGCATCAGTCGCATATCATTGACACTGCGCAGCCCTCCACCTACGGTAAGCGGGATGAAAACCTGCTCGGATACACGTTCCACTATCTCTACCATGGTGTTACGGCCCTCAGGCGTCGCACCAATATCCAGGAAGACCAACTCATCGGCATCTTCCTTATAGTAGAAGGCAGCCATCTCCACAGGGTCACCCGCATCATGGAGATCCATGAAGCTGGTGCCTTTGACCACTCGCCCGCCGGTCATATCAAGACAGGGTATGATCCTCTTCGTTAGCATTGCCGAAACCGTCCTTACTTAACTCTGACCATGTTCACTCCGACTTTGGTATCCACCGACCGCTGGAGGGGCCTTCCCAGGTCACGTGGATTAAGCCCTCTTTCCGGCCAGCGCCATCTTGAGGAAGTTATCGTACATCCTCAAGCCATGCTCACCGCTCTTCTCAGGATGAAACTGGGTGGCCACCACATTGTCCCTGATCACGACACTGCAGAAAGAAACCCCATATTCTGTTGTTCCAGCTGTCACAGACAGGTCTTCCGGAGCAGCATAGTAGCTGTGAACAAAATAGAAGTTGGCTCCGTCCGGTATAGAATCAAATAGCGGATGATTCTCTTTTCGGTTCACCTGGTTCCACCCCATGTGAGGGATCTTGAGCCCTGGCGGCAACCTTCTCACAATTCCAGGGATAATCCCCAGACACCTGTGCCTGCCACCCTCTTCAGTTTCTGTGAAAAGAACCTGCATCCCCACGCAAACCGCAAAAAGGGGTCTGCCGTCAGTGACTAGCTGACGAACGGCCTGGGACATGCCCGACCTATCCAGATTGTGCATGGTATCAGCAGCTGCGCCAACACCGGGGAGGATAACTGCTGCAGCGCTAAGCACATCGCCAGGGTTGCCCGTCACCTTCGGCTGGTAACCCAGCTTGGCGATGGCATTAGCTACACTGCGCAGGTTTCCGGCACCGTAGTCGATGATGGCAATCATTTAACTTTGCCTCCGCTGTCACCATCAATACTCAGTATAAGCGCTTCATTCGGACAGTTGGCAATGGACACCGGGGTCTCCTGTCCAGCGCAGAGGTCATATTTGACCGACTCGCTCAACCCGTCGTCGTCTTCGGCGGAGGTCCCTGTCTTTTTCGGCCTGATCTTTCTGTAGACGTCTTTGGGGGCCCTTTTTCTATCGTCAATCGTCAAGAGCCGGTCGATGGTGATGTCGAAAAGTCTCTCATTCTCTTCGAGATAGGGCTGGATCAATTTCCAGTCGGCATCCGTGATCTTGGCGAACTCGCCGCCATTGAGTTGCTCATCAACCAGTTTCCGGTGCGGGTCGCGCACATAGATCGCACCGCCGGAGGCCAGGGAAAAGATATTGGACCCCGGATAAGGCGATTCATACTCCCGGATCGACCCGTCATTGTCATCAAAGCCGATGCCGTTCAGGATGACAAACCCGCCGCCGTCCAGCGGATCGCCAGCCATGAAGGATTCGGCCAGGTAGTCAAGGGCGGTGCCGTTGATGACCACGCGCGGCTTGCCGACGGCATTGACCAGGGGTCGTCCGGCGGCATTGCCCATGATATAGGCCGCGCCTCCCTTGGCGCCGTACATGAATGTCTGCCCGACATCGCCGAAGACCACCAGCTTGCCCTCTTTCATGATCTGGCAGAGTTGATCCTGGGCGTTGCCGTGCACGTAGATCTCCATACCGTCGATACCCGACGCCAGATAGTCGCCGGATGAGCCGTAGACGTCGATCCGCACGCCCTTGGTCGCCGGACCGCAGCCGCAGCCCGTAAACCGCTGGCCGCGGTATTTGTACACGATGAAGCGTCGCCAGCCGAGTTTGCAGGCCTTGACTATCATCACTGCATCGCACTTGTCGCCTTCCGGCTCAAAATACTCCGCATCGATGACAAGTATCTGATTGTTCTGCTGCGGCGCCCGCAGGGTATCACGGGTGGCGAAATCGATTTGACTGAACTGCGACGCCGTCTTTTCCGTAATCATGGGCGTGGCGGCCAGTATCTCATCCAGGTTGATTTTCAGGACATGCTGCACGGAGCTGCGCTTGATCCTGCCGGTATGGTAGCGCCGGTCGTTCAACAGGGTCAGGGCCGTGATGGCCGTTTGCTTGAAGGTATCATTTTTCAGGGCCTGACTTTTGATGATTTCAATCGCGAACCTGAAACTCACGGCATCAAATCCCCTCATAGCGTCCCGGACACAGGCGAAAATCTTGTGCGCCGCAGAGGACGCGTCTGCTTCCACGAATAAACCACGGAGACTCTCTTCTATGGGCTTGCCTTCGGGCGTTGTTTCTTTCAAATCCTTCGAGATATCGCAGATGACCTTATCCTTGGCCGTTTCGATCACCTTCCCGAATTTGTCGGTACAGATGAGCTGCTTGTTGCCCGAACCGTCGCCGGCATCCTTCAGGCTGAAGATGAACGCGCCACCGTCGGTATGACTGCCGCCGCGGGCGTTCCAGTATTTGTCGGCAATGGGCCTAAAGCGCGGATCTTCCCGCTCCAGCGATATGAGCGTCGCATCGATGGCCTGTTTTTCCGAGCAGATCAGGCCGATCTTCACCTCGCCCTCCTGCAGGGCGAACACCTGCGGCCTGAGCATGGCCGTATCCGTGAGGCCGATCAGCTGGAACTGATCGTTCTGTACGTCATTGCGGGCGATGATGAAGAACCACGGCCCGTCGGGCGATGCATAGACGTGATGAGTCTGAATGGCCTTGTATAGCGCCTGCTTTTGTGCCGGCAGCATGTCGAAGTCCATCTCCGAGGTCGGCGCCATGGCCTCGATCAGGTATTCCAGGGGATATTTGTAGACCCTGCTCCACAGATCGAGCAGGAGCGCCGCCTGCTCCGTATCGGTCCGAAACAGGGGGTGGTAGTTGCGCTGTTTGAGATATTCGTAAACGGCCTGATAGTTGGCAAAGTCGCCGTTGTGCACGAGGGCCTCGTTGAGCGCGCTGAAGGGATGACAGCCGCCGGGATGCCAAACCCGGCCGCGGGTCGGATAGCGCTGGTGGGCCAGCCAGGCGTGGGCCTTGAAATCATCCAGTTTATAATAGCGGACGACGTTCTCGGCATAGCCGACGATCTTCAGGATCATCATGTTCCGGCCATGGGACATGACAAAGGCCTTCTTTTCGCCGAGGGAGGCATAATATCGCGCGTTGATCCTGAAGCTGTTCTGATAGACAAACTCGTCCTCGGCGTCGCGCCGGTCCAGGGAGATGAAATGGTTCTCCGCGATGAATTTATCCAGGACGTCGGCCTTGACACGGACGAAATAACGCATAACATCCGGGGGCCTGACATCCAGACCGATACTGCGATGGTCATCGAGCGTGGCGAGCTTCTCGGATTTGTCAATCTTGAAGTAGGGCTTGATGAAGGTGTTTTCAAGCTCATCCGCCACGCCGGCATCCAGGAGGGCGATGTGGAACATGTAGTCCTCGTCCAGTACCTGCCTTGAAACACCGAGGGCCTCGGGGATAAATCCGACGGCGCCAATGCCGCCGCCTTTCCCATTGCCCCGGTTATGCATCTGCACGGAAGGCTCGAAGATGTTTTTTCCGGTCACGGGGATGGAACAGATAAATCCGGTGACGCCGCAGCCGCCTTCCTCTTCGGTGTTGGGGGCGAGAATCGGTGTCTGCCTGCACAGTTCAGTGCGTGAAGACAATATTCTTTCGGCATTATCCATTATGAGCAAACTCCGTTTCATGACTGTAATCTATATGCTCCAGCAAGTCCGTCCGTCCGACGAGTTCCTTGACGCTACGCATGCCGAACCTCTGGAGGATCTCGACCAGCTGGACATTCCAGGCATGGTACATATTGACCAGGCGCTGTGTCGCCCAATCCTCGTCAAACAGGTCGGCCAGCTCGGAGTCCGTTGAGGCGATGCCCCGAGCGCAGCCACGTCCCGATTCACAGTTGCCGCAGCGGACGCACTCCAGCGATACCAACTCCGCCGTGCCGATAACTACCCCATCGGCACCCAGGCAGATGGCCTTGGCCAGGTCATGGGCGGTCCGGATGCCGCCGGAGGCGATGAGCGTCATGGCATCGCGGGCGCCCTCGTCCTTCAGAAAGTTATGGACCTTGGTGATGGCATACTCGATGGGCATGGCGATGTTCTTCTTGGCGATATCGGGCGCTGCCCCGGTGCCGCCGTAGCCGCCGTCGATATGGATGATATGCGCGCCAGCATAGTACGAGCCCACGGCGACCATGTCCACGTCGTTGGGGGTTGAAACCTTGACGGATACCAGGGCGTTGGGGTTCATCTCCTTAACCCAGTCGATGTGCTTCTTGTGATCTTCGATAGAATACACCGAGTGGAACGGGAAGGGGGAAAACAGCGGGTAACCCTTGACGGCCTCGCGCATTTTAGCCACGCTTTCCGTATTTTTTTCACCGAGAAGGTGCCCGCCGAGGCCGGGCTTGGCGCCCTGGGCATATTTGAACTCGATGATTTTTACCCGCTGGATGGTCTCCTCGCGCACCCCGAACAGGCCGGTGGCGATCTGGGTGATCACGTGGTCATCGTACGGCTGGAGCATCTCGGGGTAGCCGCCCTCGCCGGTGCAGGTAAAGGTATTCCATATGGTCGCATTGCGCGCCTTGGAAACCATGGTAGGCAGGCTCACCGATCCGAAGGACATGCCGCCGCCGTAAACGGGGGTGGAAATGACCACGTTCGCCCGCCCGTCGTTTCTGCGGTTCAGCGGGATGGCGGTGGAGATCTCGGATTTATCCACCTGGGGTGGATGGGCGGGGAACTTGAACCGCAGCTTGTCGAAGCCGCCGCCGGAATTGCCCACGTTATATTCGAGGTCGGTGCGCTGCGGCGGATAGCCGGTCTCGGCCATGATCCAGGTCCCAGTGATCATGTCCGCGGTCCAGCGGAAGTCGCCCAGCGTCGCATACATGGGGTTCAACGACAGGCTCAAGGCCTTGCGCGGGCATTTGGCGACGCAGTAGAAATCCTTGCCCTGGCATTCGAAGCCGATGCATTTGTAGTCGATGGGCGGCTTGACCTTGTTATGCCCCTCGACCCTTTCATGCACGCCGTAAGGGCATGCCCTGGCACACGTACCGCAGTTGATGCAGGCATCGGAGCGGGTGACCTTGTATTTCGGCACCTGGTGCTTGAACCTGGAAGGCATCTTTCTGATTTTTACGGTTGATGGTTTCATACGCTCACTGCTTCTCTTTTTTTAAATAGTTTTCCAAAGGTGTCTTTGTCTATTTCTTCAAAGAATATGGCCCGGCCGCTTTCTCCCCGCAGACGACGGGCCTCGCGAATACCCATGGCACCCATCATCTCCAGTATCTGCGAATGCCAGGCCCCCATGAGGTTAACGATCCGCTGGGTGACGATGGGGAGCGGAATTTTACCAAGCCCTTCCGGGAAAATCAGCAATTTCTCCGGCTCCTCATAGATCCTGGCACCCAGAGCAATCATGAGCGGTATGTCTATGGCCGTCAGGTCGGCGCCGCAGAGCATGGCCTTGGGCACGTGCTCCGCCATGGCGATACCGCCCGAGGCGATAAGGGTGATCTCATCGCGGATCCGGTCTTCCACCAGCCTCAGGTGGACGGCCCGGATAATGTCCTTGAGGAGACGCCGATCCGATCCCGCCGAACCGTTGAGCTCCTGGCCGCGGTAATCGGCCACGATGTGGATGATCTCCGCGCCGCTGTGCGCCAGCTTGGCAACGATGCCTTCCACGTCGTTCATGGCTGGGATGCGTATGATGGTAAGGGCATCGCTGAGCTTTTTGATCTTTTTCTTCAGGCCCGGAAAATCGTTCAGCACCGCATCGCTATATTCGATGGACACGAGGCGCGCCTTTTTTAGTACGGCCTTATGCGTGTCGATTTCTGTGGGCGCAAGGCAGGGGATGATGTTGTCGCGATATTTCTCGACCCTGGGTGTGATGTCGGCCGCCGGCATGATGATGCAGGTGCTGATCTCTGCGGCCGCCTTTACCAGGGCCTCCTTGACATTCGAACTCAGATTATCCGCCGGGGTATCGAAGAGGATGGGTATGGGGAGATCGACGGTATCCGGGACCGTCGATGCCAACTGCCCGTCCGCATCAAAGGTCAGGTGATTGAGTTTGCGGCCCAGGTCAACGGAGGTGCTGATATATTCCCGTCCGTGGATCCCGTCGCGGGTCGGACGCACGATCTCGGACATGTCGGTCCACATGCTGTCGAAACCCGTTCCGGTAAACGGTCCGCGGTAACCGGCACCGGAAACGGGGACCTTTCCGTCCTCGGCCTGCTTCCAGAGGCTGATCAACATATCGGGTTTCCAGAACGCACCGCCGATATTGGTAAAATCCTTATCAAGGGATTTCTCCAGGGCCCCCCGCGGGCACTCCTGGATGCAGCGGAAACAGTTCCTGCATACCACGGTGTTCGGGTCTGCCATCTTGCGCGGATCGTCTTTGCGGCGTTTGTGCGCTTCATAGATACAAACCTTCGTGCATTTGCCGCAATTGATGCAGTTTTCCCCCCGCACGATCTTGAATTTAAATACATAGTCCAGATCGAGGGGTGTAATCTTGGGGTGAATGTGATATTTCTTTGGCATAGTCTTTATCCGTCTTTTTAGATTCTGTTTATATACGGAGGTTCAGCTGTTCTGCTCCACCATATCCCAGTACTCCTTGCTGGCATCGACCTTTTTCAGAAATTCCGCGATCTGAGCCTCCGGCCGGCCGAATTGACCTTCAAGCCTTTTTTCCAGGGCGTCCCAGAGCATCATCAGCTCGAGGTTGGTCTGGCATATCTCCTCGCAGGCCTTGCAGTGCATACACATGAAGGCATTGGCGGCTTCCTCCCGCGTCACGGCCTGGCCGGCAAGAAGTTTCTTGGCCAGGGCGATCTTCCCTTTGGCCGTTGCAGCTTCATTTTGGGTGACAAGATAGGCCGGGCATACCGCTATGCAGTTTCCACATTTGGCGCACGCATGGGTGCTGAGCTCGAAATCCAGGCTGTCAATCTTCTTATCGTCTCCCAGAAGGGTTGTGGCGACTTTCCCGATCACAGGCGCCATCAGCACCATGAGCTGCATGGAAGGACCGAAAACGGCTGGATGGAAGATCAGGGCGGAGATCCCCTTTGAACCGACGCTGAAGAATTTGCCCGGGTTCAGGATATTGTTGGGGTCCACCCGGGCCTTGTAGTCCTTCAGGTCGCGCAGTTTGGCACTGCTGTACAGGTTATGGATAAAGGCGGCATTCCAGAGGCCAAGCCCGTATGGTTCCGCACCCAGCGCCACCGCGGCCTTGGTGAGTATGGAAACCAGGGGCAGGTTGATATAATATTTCTTGGTCCTGGAATCGCACAGGAAGGTGGACATGATGAGCGCCTTATGGGCATCGATGATGTAGGAGTCGATACAGATCTCCACCCCGAAATGGCCGCCTATCTTCTTGGCCTTTTCGATAAAGGCGGCGGCCGACGTAATCGGGATGATGATTTCACTGGCCAGGATGGTCGGCCCCAGGCGCTTGATCTTCATGCCGAACAGGCGCTCGTTCCAGAGGTAGCTCGCAACGTAGCGGGGCGCTTCTTCAATGCTGCCGTTTCGAGCCATGGATTTTACGAAATGCTCTTCATCCTCGGCGCTGCCGAACTCCACCATAACGGCGGCGCTCTTCTTGAATATGCCGGCCCGCATGATCTCGTTGGTATCGGCCAGTTGATTTTCATCCAAAAACCGGATGACATTGGGGTTGAGCTGCGCGGCGCTCAGATCTCTTACGAACCGGCCGATGAAGGCAAAGGCCTCCTTGTCGCTCGGAAAATACAGGAGATGGGGGTATGAACCCTGAGGAACATCCCGCAACTTTAGGGTTACCTCAACCACGATGCCGAACTCTCCCTCGGTGGAGACGAAGTAGGTGAAATCACGGTCCGATGGGGATAGCTGCTTGACCTCGCCGGTGCCCGTGACGACCGTCATGGACACGATCTGTTTCGACAAGTGGCCGTACTTGAAGCTGTTGATGCCATATCCTCCGGTCGAGATCCAGCCGCCCACCGTGGAAAACTTGCTTGAGGGGTATGTCATCAGACACAAGCCCTCTTTCTTGGCCATGATGTCGATATCGCTCCAACGGGCGCCCGCTTCTACGGTAACGGTCTTTTGGGCAGTGTTGATCGCCACGATCTTCCGGAAGGGGGACAGGTCGATAACGATTCCCGCGTTGGTCGGGATGACGCCGCCGAAGCCCCACGAGGCGGCGCCTCTCGGCACCACGGGGATTTTCAGATCGTTGGCAAACGCCAGGACCTTTTCTATCTCATCTACATTTTTAGGCTGGACGACGAAATCGGGTAACGTCTTAAAAAACGTTTTGGTCATGATCAGCGGTACATCACCGATGTCATAACTGTACATCTCTCTTTCTGCCGCATTGTCGATGATTTTTATATCGCCCGCGATCTTTATGAGCTCATCTGTCTTCATAGTTTATAAGTCTCTTCACTCGCTATCTATAGTGATATGGGATCAATGATCCCCTTTGTCTCACGTACCTAGTAGCGGTATGCGGCAACCGCTTGCCGCTTCCTATAAAGTACCACGTTTTGTTAGTGCTGTCAAGATCCCTCCAACAAGGAAATAGGGAACCGGGGAGGCTGCCGACGGCAAATAAGAATCAGGTTGTGCCCAAAACCAGGAAGTATCTAATGCAGGGGAAAGAGGCTGTATTCAGTGTAAACCAACGACATCGAGGAAATATTTGTGGAATCTCAGGTCAGCCGTCAGTTCAGGATGAAAGGCAGCGGCTATCAACTTACCTTGTCTGGCAGCTACGGTGGTACCGTTGGATAGTTTGCCCAATATTTCCACCGTCGAGTTTGCCTTTTCAATGATCGGGGCACGGATGAAGACTGCATGAAAAGGCTGTTTGCCTAGAACCGGTATCTCTAAATCGGTCTCAAAGCTATCGATCTGGCTCCCAAAGGCATTGCGTCTCACTGTGATATCCATCAGCCCCAGGGTCCGGAGGGGAAAGCCAGGCACCGTCTTCGCCAAAAGGATCATGCCAGCACAAGTTCCCATTATCGGGAACCCCGCTTCGGCCAGATTCTTGATCGGCTGCATCAAGTAGAGGTCCAGCATTAGCCGGCTCATAGTAGTACTCTCGCCCCCAGGGATAATGAGGCCATTAAGGCCATCCAACTCCTCGGGCAGGCGCACCGGAGAAGCCTCCACATCCAACTGCTGAAGAACCTGAATATGTTCTATAAAGGCTCCCTGTAAAGCCAGGACTCCAATTTTCATCCTCTTTGTTTGTTTCTTCTTGCCCTGCGGACTTGACAAAACCGATTCCTCTATCCTAGACTAGGCAAACGGTTACCTATGGCACTATTAAGTTTGCCTGCACTCCACAGGTCATTATACCGAACTTCATCATGAGGGGGCAAAGAGAAGTGAAGATAGTAAAGGTAATACCATGCCTGGATATGAAGGATGGCAGGGTAGTCAAAGGGATCAAGTTTGTTAATCTGAGGGATGCCCGTGACCCTGTGGAGGCTGCCGCAGCGTACTGCCGCGAGGGTGCTGATGAGCTGGCCTTCCTTGACATTGCGGCCACTGTTGAAGGCAGGCCCACCAAGCTCGAATGGGTGAAGAAGGTCCGCAAGGCAGCTACCGTCCCCTTCACTGTAGGCGGCGGGATCAGAGACATAGCCGACATGAGGAAGCTCTTCGATCTCGGCGTAGATAAGGTCTCCATCAACACTGCGGCTGTCAAGAATCCAGACCTTATAAAGGAGGCCTCCCGCACCTTCGGCAAGGAAAAGCTGGTGGTTGCCATCGATGGCAAGAAGAACCCGCCGGGGAGCAAACTCCCCAGGCTCGAAGTGGTGATAAGGGGTGGAATGGAGGGAACCGGCCTCGACATTGTGGAATGGGCCAAGAAGGTGGAGAAGCTGGGAGCAGGAGAGATACTGCTGACCAGCAAGGATGCCGACGGGACGAAGGAGGGCTACGACCTGGAGATGACCAAGGCCGTAGCTGAAGCGGTAAGCATACCCGTCACTGCTTCGGGTGGGGCTGGCAAGCTGGAGCACCTCTATGAAGCTGTGGTGACAGGCAAGGCCTCTGCCGTACTGTGTGCCTCCGTTTTCCACTTTGGAGAGATCACCATCCCCCAGGCGAAGAAATATCTGGCCGAGAAGGGGATACCGGTAAGAATCTGAGGATCGATATACATCAAACACTATTTGGAAAGGTGATCAAGAAATGGGAGTCGATTTCAAGAAGGTAGATACTATAGTCGATGAATATGGCTGCAACCGCGACAGCCTCATTTCCATACTTCAGGACATACAGTCTGAATATCGCTATCTGCCTGAAGATGTGCTGAGGCAGGTGGCCAGGCGGCTGGATCTGCCGCTGATTCAAGTTTATGGCGTAGCCACCTTCTTCAAGTCATTCAGCCTGAAGCCTCGCGGCGAGCATTTGGTCCACGTTTGCCTGGGCACTGCCTGCCATGTGCGAGGTGCTCCTGCCGTCCTGGATGAAGTAAAGAGGCAACTTGGCGTCGAAGCCGGAGAGACGACGAAAGACATGCAGTTTACGCTGGAGACGGTGAACTGTCTCGGGGCTTGCGCCCTAGGCCCTATCGTGGTTGTTGATAGCAACTACCAGGGGCAGGTGCGGCCGGGGAAGGTGAAGGGTGTCCTCAAGCAATACAGGAAAGGCACTGAAGGGAAGTAGAGATGAAGAAACTAGGGTCAGCAGTAGAACTGGAGCAGTTGCGCAAGAAGATCGCCAGCCAGCGCGATCCGAAACGCACTTGTATTGTTACCAGTGTGGGAACGTGCGGACTGGCCCGCGGTGCGGCTGGTGTAGCACAAGCCATCAGCGCGGAATTGAAAAAGGACGGTCTGAATGGCTCCGTGGATCTGCGGACAACGGGCTGCCATGGCTTCTGTGAGATAGAGCCAGTGGTAGTGATATACCCCAAGAGAATTGTCTATCAACACGTCACGCCTGCTGATGTGCCCGAGATAATCTCGGAGACGGTCTCCAAAGGCAAGATTATCACAAGGCTCCTCTACACCAACCCTGCCACAGGACGAAAGATAGTCCGCGAGCAGACCATACCTTTCTATGGCAAGCAGTACCGTCTTCTCACCGATAGCATTCGCTTCATAGATCCCCACAATATAGAGGATTACATCGCCTTGGGTGGTTACTCGGCACTATGCAAGGTGCTATTCGACATGCACCCTGAAGAAGTGCTCGATGAAATCAGTAGATCCGGGCTGCGTGGCCGCGGCGGTGCCGGGTTCCCAACATTCAGGAAGTGGGAGTCCGCCCGCAATGCCCCTTCATACGACGGCATCCGTTATGTCATCTGTAATGCTGATGAAGGCGACCCGGGCGCCTACATGGACAGGAGCCTCCTTGAAGGGAATCCCCACAGCGTCATTGAAGGAATGATCATTGGCGCGTACACGATGGGCTCGCATCACGGGTATGTCTACGTCAGAAACGAGTACCCCTTAGCAGTGGAGAACCTGCGCATAGCATTGGACCAGGCAAGGCAATACGGTCTGCTAGGGAGGAACATCCTCGGCTCCAATTTCGACTTTGACATCAAGATCTCCAGAGGTGGCGGCGCATTCATCTGCGGCGAGTCCACTGCCCTTATGGCCTCACTGGAGGGCAGGATAGGCGAACCGCGTCCCAAGCATATTCACACAGCCCTCAAGGGGCTCTATGGCCGGCCTACCAACCTGAACAACGTGGAGACCTGGGCCAACGTGCCTCTCATCATCAACCGCGGCGCCAAATGGTACACGACGATTGGTACCGAGGGCAGCAAGGGAACCAAGATCTTCTCTCTGGTGGGCAAGATCAACAATACGGGACTGGTTGAGGTACCAATGGGAATCACCTTGAGAGAGATGGTCTATGACATTGGCGGTGGCATCCGTGGCGGGAAGAAATTCAAGGCAGTGCAAACGGGCGGCCCATCAGGCGGCTGTATCCCTGAGAGCCTGATTGACCTACCTATTGACTTCGACAGGCTAGCTGAATCCGGATCAATGATGGGCTCCGGTGGCATGATCGTCATGGATGAGGGAACCTGCATGGTTGACATGGCCAGGTACTTCGTCAAATTCTTGACAGAGGAATCCTGCGGCAAGTGTGTGCCCTGCCGTGAGGGACTGGACAGGATGCTGGATATCCTCACCGACATTACTGAGGGGCGGGGGAAGAAAGAAGATATCGAACTCTTGGAAGAACTGGGCGATGTCATCAAGGAGGCTTCGCTCTGCGGACTGGGTGGGACTGCTCCCAACCCCGTTCTCTCCACCATCAGGTATTTCAGAGACGAATACGAAGCTCATATCACAGACAGGCGTTGCCCCGCAGGCGTATGCAAGGCGCTCATCACCTTCACGGTCGATGCAGTGAACTGCACCGGCTGCAGGGTCTGTGCCAGAGAATGCCCGCAGGGTGCCATATCAGGCGAGAAGAAGGAAATACATTTCATCGATCAAGGTAAGTGCATCAAATGCGGGCTTTGTCGTGACCTCTGCAAGTTCGATGCAGTTCTAGTCTCATGAAGAGGGAAAGACATGATTGAATTGACGATTGACGGAACCAAGGTAAGGGTGGAGAAAGGAACCAGCGTCCTTGAAGCAGCCAAAGAGATGGGCATCACCATCCCGACTCTTTGCTACTATCCCGGCCTCAGTTCCTATGGTGAGTGTCGTGTCTGCCTGGTGGAGGTAGTCAAAGGGAAGAATCGCTCATCGCTGGAGGCATCATGCGCAATGCCGGTAGAGCAGGGGTTGGTCATCCGGACCAATTCGGAGAAGGCGAAGAAGGCACGTAAGCTGGTTGTGGAACTCCTGATTGCCTCATGTCCCACCTCAAAGACGCTGCAGGATATGGCCTCCAACATGGGCATCAACAGGATCCGTTTCAAGATAAAGGATAGGGGGTGCATCCTCTGCGGGCGCTGCGTGCGCTACTGTAAAGAACAGATGCGGTCGGGCGGTATCGGATTCGTGGGCCGCGGAACGTCACGCAGGGTAGCCACAGCCTTTGGAGTCACCCCAGCGGAGTGCCGCAATTGCGGCGGATGCGAATGGATCTGTCCGGTTTGCGAGCGGGCCTGCACAGCCAATAACCTGATCAACGGCCTCTGCGGGGGTTGCCAGAACCTGGCACCCGTTGAGACCTGCGCCATATGCACAGGGTGCTCCGAGAGCGTAGGGGCGCATGGACACACGGTCTACTAGACCCACAACGCTCTTCAGAATATATGAGACTTTGGAAAACAAGGAAGGAGATCAAAGATGACACTGACAAGGTATAACGCAACGGCTTCCACACTGACCAAGAACAGGACGGGTGGCGACTGGTGCCCCATCAGCGGCATGTGCGTCACCTGCGTTGATGGCTGCATCGGCATGTGCGAGATAGGCAAGAGCGCCTACCGTGGTCACGAGGTGCTCTACCCACAGCCATTCGGCATCATCACGACCGCGTCGCAGAAGGCCTATCCTATAGACCTGTCACATTTCAATATAATGGGGACAGCCGTGGGAGCCTATGGCATGGAAGCAGACTCCGATAAGGCTATCTTCCCGAACGTCAGCCTGGAATCGTGGTTGGGTCGTGATAGAGGAATCAAGCTGCGCCTGCCCTTTATTATCCCTGGCCTGGGTTCTACCAATGTCGCCGGGCAGAACTGGGATGGCTTAGCCATCGGCTCAGCTATGTCAGGTATACCGCTGACCATCGGCGAGAATGTCTGCGCCATGGACGTGGACTCCAAGATAACCAAGGGGAGAATCGTGTCTTCCCCCGATATGGAGAGGCGGGTCAAGCTCTACAAGGAGTGGCAGAGCAATGGCTACGGCGGCATCATCGTGCAGGCAAACGTTGAAGACTTCCGCCTGGGCGTGCTGGAATATGCTATTGAGAAGCTGGGCGCTACCGGCGTGGAACTGAAGTGGGGACAGGGTGCGAAGGACATCGGCGGCGAAGTCAAGCTCAAGAGCCTTGAAAAGGCACAGCTACTGAGTAAGCGCGGCTACATTGTGCTCCCCGACCCGTTGGATCCCTTCGTAGTAGAGGAGTTTAAGAAGGGGGTCTTCACCGAGTTTGAGAGACACTCCCGCGTTGGCATGGTTACCAAAGAGGGTTTCATGAAACAAGTGAAGCAACTGCGCGATGCCGGTGCTAAATACATCTCTCTAAAGACAGGTGCCTACCGGCCGGCAGATCTGGCCCGCGCGGTCAAATTCTCCTCTATAGCCAAGATTGATTACCTTACTGTTGACGGAGCTGGCGGCGGCACCGGTATGAGCCCTTGGCGCATGATGAACGAATGGGGCGTCCCCGGCGTCGAGCTGTGGTCACTGCTGCACGAGTACTGTGATCGCCTGGCTAAGAAGGGTCAGTATGTACCCCCTGTGGTACTGGCAGGCGGCTTTGTTCTGGAAGACCAGATATTCAAGGGCCTGGCACTGGGTGCTCCTTATGTGAACGCCATCGGCATGGCCAGAGGGCCGCTGGCTGCGGCTATGGTTGGCAAGACCATCGGCGAGGCCATTAAGAGCCAGGAACTCCCAGTCTACTTCGAGCGATTTGGTGGTACCAGGGAATCCATCTTCGTCACTGCCGAATCACTGAAGCGGGAATATGGCAAGGCCTATGAGAAGATGCCAACCTCGGCTATCGGCCTCTATACCTACCTGGAGCGACTGGCTCAGGGGTTGCGCCAGTTGATGGCTGGCAACCGGAAGTTCGGTGTCGAGCACATAAGCCGCGATGACATCGCAGCGCTGACACCAGAGGCAACCAGAGTGAGCGGCATTCCTCTCGTTACCGACATCGATGCCAAAGAGGTAGACAAGATACTGGCGTAGCCATATATAATAGAACCAACAAGAGATTTGAGCTGCCGCGCCTGACCTAGCGCTCAGGCGCGGCGCAACGTTATGAACCACCAGACTACAGGAGCTCAAGGGGCAGATCGTGGTTTAGCATGAAGAGACAATGATAGGTTCCAGCAGCGTCGAAGTAGAGAGGAAAGTCAATGCTATCCTCAGGATATTGAGTGAGTCGCCTGAGGCTGTCGGCGCCAGGGTGATCGGTCGCCAGTTGAAGGAGCAGGGCATCGACCTCAGTGAGAGGGCAGTGAGGTATCACCTGAAGCTGATGGATGAGCGGGGACTGACGCAGCTGGCAGGAAGGGATGGGAGGCTGATCACACCAGCCGGGGTCGAGGAGCTGCAGAATGCCCTGGTTGGTGACAAGGTTGGCCTCTTTATTAACCGGATAGAGCTAGTCTCGTTTCGCACCACCTTTGATTGGCAGAGCCGGAGCGGGTTCGTGCCAGCCAACCTCTCGCTTTTTGATAGGGACGATTTCCCAAGGGCGCTGAAGGCAATGAGGAACGCATTCAAGGCGGAGATATCCGTCGGAGATCTGGTGGCAGTGGCCAGGGAGGGAGAGAAGCTGGGAGGCAGAACTATACCCAAAGGCAAGATCGGCTTTGCCACAGTATGCAGTGCTGTGGTCACCGGGGTCCTCCTCAAAGCCGGCGTACCTACGGATTCAAGATTCGGCGGCATACTGCAGATCAGAGACCATAAGCCACTTCGTTTCGCGGAGATCATCTACTACAGCGGCACCTCTTTGGATCCATCAGAGGTCTTCATCAGGGGCAAGATGACCAACGTGACTGAAGCGACCAAGAAGGGTGAGGGGAAAGTACTGGCCAACTGCGCTGAAGTTCCGGCCCAATGTAGACCTTTAGCAGAAGGTATAATTGCCAGGCTGAAGGAAGCCCACCTGGGCAGCCTCGCTGTTATGGGAAATGTCGGCGAACCGATCTGCGAGGTCTCGGTAGATCCGAACAGGGTAGGGGTAGTCCTGCTCGGTGGATTGAACCCTGTTGCCGCTGCTGAAGAAGCCGGCGTGGAGGCAGAGAATGCTGCTATATGCTCTGTTGTAGAATACCGACGACTGAGGAGCTTCTGGGAATTATAGAGCGTCGTCCCAGAGTGGATACATCACCAGACCGGTGGGCAGCTTGGGATAGAAATAGGTTGACTTCGGCGGCATCCTATCGCCAGTGTCAGCTACAGCCAGGACGCTGGAGATAGGAATCGGATTCATCAGGAAAGCCAGTTGATACTTACCTGAATTCACCCCCTCGACAGCTTCTAGACCGTCCCTGGTGTACTCTAGAAATCTGATCTCTTTTTGTGGAGTATCTATGCCCAATATCTGCCGCAAGATCACCCAGTGAAGGATAGATACATCCAGATTTGTCCATTGCCGGCTGCGATCAGATGGCATTAGCTTCGTCAGGTGTGTACTCTCCCGGGGAGTGAGGAGGCAGAGGCATTCCTGGCTAAGACCGTAGACTCCTATAGCGCCCCTCTTGCCATGCTCCGCCAGAGTGTTCAACCAACTTCTGAGCACCTCAGACCGAGAGGCTGCAGCAGGTTGGATCTCTTCCATGATGAAGAGCTGGGCTAGCTTCTCTCTGAGTCCCGATAGAAGGTCAGGCTTGATAGACTTCACGATGCGATGAGTGGGCAAGGCAACCAGCCCTGGATCATCAGCACCTACCAGCGTCATCATCACAAAATTGGAGGATTCGTTGCCGGTAGAACGGGAACTGCCCATCTGCTGCTCTCGCTGATAGGCCAAGGCTGTTTCATAACGGTGGTGTCCGTCGGCGATATAGACATCCTTGCCGGCACACCAATCAGAAATCTGTGCCATGCTCTGTTCGTCCCTGATAACCCACATGTTGTGGACTACCTCATCACGATCTACGATGCCGATGTCCGGCTTTCCTTTGGCCGACTTCATGAGGAGGGATGTAAATCCATTCTGGCCATGATCAATCATGGCCAGAATGGGACTGAGGTTCACGCGACAGGCACGTAACAGTTTGAGGCGATCCAGTATCCGCTCTTCCATAACACTCTCGTGGGGGCGAGCTCCACCGTTACCCTGGTCGCCCAGCTGCACGCGGGCAGTCAGGCCCCAGCGGTGTTTTATGGTACCTTCGAGGGTAAAGCGGTGTTCAAAAATGTAGAAGGCGGGCGCCGGCTCACGAAAGAGGATACCCTCTTCGAGCCAGGTTGCCAGCGTCCCCGCCGCGCGGGTGTATTTGTTGTCTTCAGCAGAATCAGAGGGGTAATCCTCTCCAAGTTCGAGACGGATTATGCTGTGCGGGCTCTGTTGATGATAGGCCCGCTGCTCCTCCGGGGAGATTATGTCATAGGGTGGAGTTATGACTGATGAGAGATCCTTAACTCGCTCATGACTGTAGCGAATACCCTGAAACGGCCGAACATCAGCCACTTAATCCACGTCCACCCTTGGAAATATCAAGTGGGTACGCCTAAGGCGCACCCACTACAGTAACTCCACAGACAAACTTGCCGGGATGTCCTCCCTGATTATGTGCTAATCCCAGCTTGACATCTTTGAGCTGACGTGAAGGTTCGTCGGCCTTCTTTTGGATCTGCTTGTATATTTCATAGACCTCGCGGCAACCGCTGGCACCTATGGGGTGGCCGAATGACTTCAGCCCTCCACTTATGTTCACCGGCATTTCTCCATCAAGATAGTACGCCCTCTTGTCGGTCATCTGCTCCTTGAACTTGCCGGTCTCGCAGAGAGACAGCGACTCGGAAGCAATAAGCTCAGCAATGCTGAAGCAGTCATGCAGTTCCACCATGTCCAGTTCCTTCCGGGGGTTCTTTATACCCGCTTCGGCATAAGCTGCCTTTGCAGCCGCCTGCGTGGCATCCCAGTAAGTGAAGTCGTAGTCTATCCGCTCCTTGCCCCATCCCGGGCTGGCCGACATGCCGAACGCCTTGATAGTAACGTAGTCTTGCCGATACTTCTTGGCATCCTCTGTGCGGCAGAGTATGGCCGCTGAAGCACCGTCGGTCACTCCGCAGCAGTCGAAAAGTCCTAAAGGCCAAGCAATCATAGGAGCATTGAGTACCTGCTCCACAGTCACCTCTCTCCTCAGATGCGCCTTGGGATTCTTTGCTCCATAGAAGTGGCTCTTGACCGAGATCTCGGCCAGGACTCTCTTGCCTTCTTCGTTGCTGAGGCCATATTTGGCGAAGTAGGCCACGGCCGCCATAGCATATCTCCCCGGACCGGTGCCGAACGCGCCGTAGACCGGTTCCCAGCGTCCGATCCAGACTGAAGGCAGTCCGCCGAAACCCATGTCCTTAACCTTCTCCACCCCTACAGCCATCACCAGGTCATAACCCTTGGCGGCCAAGGCGAAAGTGGCTCCCCGAAGGGACTCTGCGCCAGTGCCGCAGGCATTCTCTACACGGGTCACCGGAATGTACTGGGTCTGCAACGTGCTGGAGACCAGTGTGCCGGTGGCGACGCCGCCTTCCGAAAGCTGAGTACCCCACTGGGTCCCCTGCCAAATCGCCTGTATGTCCTTGATCTCTACACCAGCATCTTTGCAGGCCTCGTCGACGGCCTCGGTGATCATATCCTTGGCATCGGCATCCCATCTCTCACCGAACTTGGTGCAGCCCATGCCTACGATAGCGACTTTGTCCTTTATACTCTCTGCCATCGCTCTCCTTTCCTAATTCCGCCCTAGTCCCTGGCCGGCCGGCATTTCCAGAAGTAGTTGTGGACGCCCAGAGCATCGTGGATTCTCCGGAAGGTCATCTCCATCGGCATACCCACTTTGATGGTCTTCACATCCCGATCGGTCACCTGGCTGAAGATACGCACTCCACCTTCCAGGTTGATAGCCCCCAGAATGTTCGGCGGGTCAGTGACCGCGGTTCTCTCATCCATGCTGTAGGTGAAGAGGACTCCCTTCCGTTCCGACAGGGGCACTTCCTCCAGGTACTTCTCCTCAGCCTGGCAGTACATGCACCGCTTCTGCAGCGGGAATTGGGTCTTGTCGCACTTCTTGCAGTGATGTCCATGGCAGCGATACACCCAGTTGCGATCTCTCCACATGGCTGTCAGGGAGGTCCGCGGCCTAGTCATGGGTGGTGCCGTTTGCCAAGCCGGCCCATCATCAGATACCATGAGGTTCCTGAAGGTAACGTACTTCCCGTAGTTTTCCAGCATGACCTTGGAGGCCAGATGTCTCTTGATTCCCCTGCGGTCCCTGATCTTCTCAATGGCTTGGGTCACTTTCAGCGCGTGAACGTCGGTGCCATCTCCCCAGTTGCCAAACAGAATCTTATCCCCTGGCTTGGAGTCCTCAAGCGCCTGCACCAGGGTCATCAGGGCCATGGCCGCACCGGTGTTGCCGACGTTATCGAAGAGCGGCGCTGTCACCTGTGTCTTCGGATCGGCCCCGAGGGCTACCGCCACCGCCTGGTGGCTCCTGGCATTAGGACCATAGAAAGCGACCTTGGCGAAATCCTTGGCTGTCATCTTGTGCGCCTTGAGGAAGCCAGCGAAGGCCTTCTTCATGTGTTTTTCGTAGCCTTCGTCCAGAATGAAACGCTCTTCCCACTGGCGCGGGAACCGGTCGGTCTCGAGGCGCCAGACATCGAGGAACTCGCTATACGTGTAGGCGCTGGCTTCGATCTCGACGGCGATGTCGGTAGCCCCGATCAATAGGGCGGCCGCACCGTCGCCCAGAGCGCCCTCACCGGCCGAGTTGGGCACCGGCAAGCGGCAGTCCGCAACGACGACCAGCACTTTCTTGGCTGACCCTGCCTTCACGGCATCCAGAGCCGCTCGGAGGGCTAGCGTCCCAGCTCTCAGAGAATTGCCGAAATCGCTGGTGGTGACATCTTCGCGGAGGTCCAGAGCTGCCGCTACAAAACTGGCTGATTGTTTCTCTTTGAACGGTGCTGTCGTGCTGGCGAAGTACACGGCATCCACAGTCTTTTTGTCTGTGCCCTTGAGGCAGTCTGTCCCGGCCTCGACGGCCATAGTGATGCTATCCTCATCGCAGTTGCATATAGCTTTCTCCCCCTTTCCACCTCCACCCCAGACCTGGCCCAGAATCGCCCGACTGAGCCTGTACATAGGGATATAAGCCCCATAAGAAACTATTCCGGCCATATCTACTCCTTTCCTCTTCCAGGTTTAGACCTTTTTGTCTACGCTAAGACCAGGCTGCTGATAATTATATTCCTAATCACCATCCCAAGGCAAAAATAATTAGCATCTCATGTGCTAAGTTCGTTCTCGGGAACCCCCCCCGAAGACTTCGGGAAGAGGCAGGACAAAACCAGGCAGCAGCTATCACAAAGAGGGACTCTTCTGCAGGCGGTTTTGCCGTGGCGAACCAGGAGGGCATGATATTCATTGAACAGTGACTCGTCATGGGAAAGACGCTGCATAAAGAGTACCTGGAAAGCAGCATAGCTATTGTTCGAAGGCGCCAGACCGAGGCGGGTGATAATACGGCGAGTATAGGCATCAATAACGAAGATAGGTTTGCGGGCAGCGTACAGGATTATGGAGTCCGCAGTCTCTTCACCCACGCCGTGGACAGAAAGAAGCTCCTGTCGCAGTGCAGGGACATCCAGCGCAAACAGCCTGTCGAGGTTATCATCATAATGTGCTCCCAGCCAGTCGACAAAAGCCTTGATCTTCCTCGCCTTAACATTGTAATAACCCGAGGAGTAAATCAACCGGGCCAACTCGCCCTCGGGAAGCTGCCGCAGCCTATCGACGGAGAGCACCTCTCTGTCCTTCAGATTGCTGATAGCCTTCTCCACATTGCCCCAGGCTGCCGACTGGGTGAGAATAGCCCCAACAATCATTTCCAGGGGAGTCTCTGCCGGCCACCAGTGCTGAGGGCCGTAGCGATCGAGAAGACGATGGTAAACATCTAGCAGCATGGGGCATCAGCCTCTTGAATAGCTGCCACTTCTTAGAAATTGACTGGTACCTGCCCGGCCAGTCCGATTTCCTTCGGGCTTACCCTGCACTTAAAGGCGTAGATGCCCACCCCTTCGCTTTGAGCCGATCTTAGAGTCTGCCCAAACTCGGCATCAATCACATCGTTCGGAGAAAAGCCCCTGGCGTCCTCTCGTTGGATCACAAACATGATCGCCGCTTCATACCCTTCCTTCTTAGCCCAGATCAAGCTTTCAACGTGGTGTCTGCCCCGCAGGGTGGGCGCATCGGGAAAGAGAGCAACACCACTTTGAACAAGTGTGCTCGATTTTATTTCGAGGAAGCACTGCGAGCCACGGTGGCTTAACAGAAAGTCCAGTCTGCTTCTCCCGCGGGGTACTTCCCGGCGTATTGAGGAATAGCGTTCAAACTTAGGCAAAGCCTTCTTGCTCAAAGCCTCGTACACCAGTTCGGCAGGCACGCGATCATCCACCGAAACAAACTTTCCGTCCAGTTCAACTACTACCAGGTCATATCTTGTTGCCCGAGTGGGCGACGATCTATCAGCCAGGAAGACTTTACTCCCCGGCAAAAGCACCGTCTCCAGCCTCCCCGAATTGGCGAGATAGACTTTTTCAGTCTTGCCTGCCAGCTTCACGACGCAGGAGAAACGATTCTCCCTTTTGATAAAACTAGCCTGCACTACCTGGTCAGCTATTTTCATTCTGGCAACCGTACATAGTTCAGGAGTCTGCCCTGTATACGCGGCACAGCAGGCCCTTGATCTGTGGATAGCCCGATACGGGGTCGAAAGCCTGGAGATCCGTCAGGTCATTGGCATTGGCCTGCGCCCAGCCATGGGGGACGGTGACTACTTTGGGCGCTATATCTTCGGTGACCCGGACCTTGAGCTTGATGCGGCCCTTCGGGGTTTCAACGTAGATCATATCATGGTTGATG
This sequence comes from Chloroflexota bacterium, assembly GCA_026389585.1. Lineage (NCBI taxonomy): Bacteria > Bacillati > Chloroflexota > Chloroflexota bacterium. The sequence continues at coordinate 27,454 of JAPLHP010000095.1, forward strand.
ATCCCATAGTCCCTGGCAGTGGTCGGGTGAATCTCCGCGATAGGCTCCGGGTTGCGGCGGCGCATCTGGGTCATGTTGCGGCACTGGGTATGAGTGAACTCCTTCATTCTGCCGCCGGTAATCAGGATGAGGGGATACTTCTTGGCCAGATCAGGAGTGCTCACCGGGCTCTGGGTGGGCTCCCGATGGGTTGGGATCGGATCAAAGCCGGCGTCTTTCAAGGCTTGGGAGAATATCTCGATCTTCTTGGACGGCGTGCGGAAGCCGAATGTATCCCGGGCATCGTACTTCCTCTTGTCGAAGAAGAAGCCCTCGGGCTTTTCCTTGAGCTGTTGCAGCGTCACGCCGCTCGGTTCCAGCAGCATGGATATGACTTCCTCATCGGTCTTCCAAGGGAAGTACTTCTCCATCCCCAGTCGCCGAGCCAGTTCTGTCCAGATCTTCCAGTCGGCCCAGGCTTCGCCGGGCGGCTGGCAGACCTGCTTGCGCAGCAGCATGTAAGGCAGGCCAGAGTTGATGCCGTAGACCATGCCCAACCCCATCTTCTCCAGGAAGGTGCAGGCAGGAAGGACATAGTGGGAGATCTCGGCTGTCTCTGTCATGAAGGGATTGAAGGTTACCACCAGATCGAGCTTCTTGATAGCTTCGACGGTCTTCTTGGTCTCCGGCATGGTCAGCGCCGGGTTACCGCCGGTGGCAATCAAGGCCTTGATGGGATATGGCTTGCCGCTTAATACCTGGTCCGGCCAGGGCATGGCCTGCCCGTATGGGACCGGCCTGCCCCAGGTCTTGTAGAACATGGGAAATTCCTTTGCACCCACCGGCTCTTCTTCCACGGGAATCCTGAGATCGGTGAGCTTCACGAGCGGACACATGGCCCAGCCGCCCTCGGTGTCCAGATTGCCCGTAACGGTCTCGATGATACACAGCAGGCGCTCTGCCTGAAGAGCGTTGCCGCTGTGGGCCAGAACGCAGGTACCCGGTATGATGGCCATGGGCTTTGTCAGGGCCATGATGCGCGCCGCCTTGCGGATGTCGGCCGCCGGCACCCATGTGATCCCTTCGACCTTCTCCGGTGTGTAGGGCTTCACATGTTCCTTCAATTCTTCAAAGCCCAGCGTGTACTTGTCCATGTAATTCTGGTCGTACATTCCCTCAGAGATGATCACGTTTAGAAAGCCCAGCCCCAGGGCAATATCAGTGCCGGGACGGATCTGGAGATGCAGGCCCTTCTTCGCCAGCGGTGTGCGCTTGGGGTCTATCACAATAAGCCTTGTTTCATCCCTGTCAGCCCTCTCGTGTAGCATGTCGGCCCACATGAAACGCGATTGGTCCATATTGCTGCCCCAGACGATGGCACAGGCCGAGGTGTACGGATCCTCACTGGTATACCGGCCAAAGGTGAGCAGGTGAGCCACCACGCGGATGCGGAAGCAGATGCTCTCCACTGATATCAGGTTCGGTGTGCCAAAAGCACCCTTGAAGCGCTGGGTAAAAGTGGCCAGTTCCACGTTCTCGGTAGCCATAGACCCGTTGTAGACGGTCAGGGCGTGTGCTCCGAACTCGGCCTTGATCTTCGCTAGCTTATCGGTTATCTCATCGAGCGCCTGCTCCCAGGAGAGGCGCTGCCAGGCCCCGTCCACCTTCTTCATAGGGTGCAGGACACGGTCCCTGGCATTGGCGTACTCCACCAGGTTGTCACCCCTGGGGCACAGGCGGCCCCTGTTGAGCGGGTGCTCTGGCATGCCTTTGACCTTGACCAGCTTGCCGTCCTTGACATAGGCGTCAATGCCGCACCCGGCAACACATAGTATGCAGTCGCTCTTGATCAGTGTGGTTCCATCGGGCAGAGTACTAGAGGTAGTCATTTTGTACCTCCTTACAAATTAATGCCTTCCCAGCAATGCCGAGAAGGCATTCAATTACTCCCTATTTGCCGTCTCGGTCGTTGCCGATCCAAGCGAGCCCTTTTCAGGACAACAACGCTCACCGCCATAAGGTCGATGGCACTCTCAGAGTAACAAATCACGGCATCATATGTCAAGCGCAGTGCAGGGATACCCGTTGGAGCATGGCTAGAGCAAGGGATTCTTTCGAACCCGACTGGTACTGAAGAGCGTGATACCTTGACCTCTCCGGTTTTCCGCGATGATTGCCAGAGAGTGTAGTGAACCCGCCGGGTCGCATGATCCAGCATCTTACATTCTGTTGTTCATCGGAGGTACTTCCAGATTGTCAGCCGCATAGCAGACGAGAAGGTACTTCTCCAAGGGTATCTCCAGGGTCTGCCCCTTCTGCTGTTTCTCAAGTTGGAGGCAGAACTTCTTGTCCCACGTTCTGCAGTAGCCAAGCCATCTCGTCCTGTCGTCGGCTGATAGAGTATGTCTGAGTGTCCTTGTGTAATAGCACTTTACGTTCGCAATCCCAAGCTCTTTGAATACGTGCGTCATCCGAATGTTTGTCTGCTGTGTGTTTCCGGCTGTGTTGTTGACACTGGTCTCTTGTTCATATCTTCTGCCGATTGATTGGTGTGTCTTGCCAATATAGAGAATGTCGCTTGCTCCACGCAGACGCGTTATCATCCTGTTGAAGACAAACATATAGGTTACATTTGTGTCGGCTTGAGTGAGGAACTCAATCCAGTCGTGTTCCTTCCTTACTGTCTCGAAGTTCATGGCCATTCCCCCCAGACGTTTCTATTGATTGCCATAGCAACTGCGCGAATCTTATGGTAGAAGCACTAAGAGTGTCAAGTTTGGAGCGCAATAATCCCTTCGGACAGATTCTCCTCAGTTTCCTCTATTTTCAGACTGATAATATTCACCTCTGGTTGCACCATGACCTCATGGGACCACAGTCAATATTTTCCTGGCCTGCTCCGGATGCATGGCAATAAAGCGCAGTTCGTCGTCGGTGAGATTGATCTGATTATGGGCGCTGGCATAGCGAACCAACTCCAGGATGCGTTTGGCTTCCCCCTTGTTGCTGAAGGTGATACCTAACCTGTTGTATACATGTTCAAAGCCAGCCAGCCCGCCAAATTCACCGGTGGTAATCACCCTCCCTTTGGGAGGCGGGGGCTCCAGATCCAGACCGAGAAGCTCATAGTCATAAAGCTCGTAATTGCGACGATCCTTAAGAGCGCCATCAGCATGAATACCAGCCTCGTGAGCAAAGGCATTCTCCCCTACCCCAGGCTGATTGATGGGAATCGGAACGCCAAAGGCGCAGGAAACGTAGCTGGCCAGTTTGGCCGAGACTCTAAGGTTCAGAGGGTCACCAATTTTGTATTCTTCCATTTCCCGGGCGAACTTGATAGCCAGAATACAGCTCAGCAAATCCGCTTGCCCGGCCCTCTCACCCAATCCATTCACCGAGGTATTGACATAGGCATCCACTCCTCCATCAATGGCTCCACGCGCCCCGGCAATGGAGTTGGCCACCGCCATGCCAAGATCATTATGGCAATGGATTTCGATGGGCATATCTACCTGCTCCGCCAGGGCCTTCACCCTTCTATAGATGGTATTCGGTGTTTCGTAACCCAGGGTATCACAGTATCTCATCCTGTCTGAACCAACCCCTTTCGCTGCCTGTGCAAAAGCCACCAGAAAACCCAGGTCCGTCCGAGATGCATCCTCGGCATTCACCCCGACGGTTTTCACGCTATGCTCCCTGGCACAGGTCACCGCTGCCACCATCTCCCGTATCACGGCCTCTCGATCCAGCCTGCCGCTGAACTTATGTTTAATCATCTGATCCGAAGTAGATATGGAAAGGTTCAGATCCTTCACACCAGTGGAGACTGCCTCAGCTACATCGGAAACCAGGGCCCGACACCAGCCCTCCAGAATGAGTTCCCCCATCACCCCCATTTCCTTCAACTGCAGGTTGGCCAGCACGTAGTTACGTTCGATCCTGGCATAAGGGAAGGCAAACTCCGACTGATGGATACCCATCTGGCCGAGATACAGGTTCACCATCGTTTTCTGTAGCTTGGAAAGGTTAATTCGGGAGGACTGCACTGTATCCCGGTTAGTGACATCAACGAAATAAATCTTGGGCACAAGAATCTCCAGTGGGCGCTTGGGCTGGTTGTACAGCCGTATGATACTGGAGTACCTCCAAGGTTTGCAAACTACCGTTATTCCCCCACGGAAATCCCGGCCGCCGGGACGGTTCGCGAACCCGCCCCTACATCGCACAATTGAGCGTTATTCATATTTACTTCGAGGCTCATCTCCACCTGACCTACGCATTTCTCATTCTAGCCAACTACCCTCAGAGGGAGGTGGCTAGATGAATACCCTTACATACATCACAGAACAAGCAACAAGGCTTGTGTATGTGCCATTCCACTTTCTGTATGTACTCCTCCACCGATGGTCTACATATCTAGGAGACACATTTTTATCGAACAGGGCATTCCGATGGGGAGTTATTGCCTTCTGTTGCCTCTACGTACTCCGAGATGTCTATAGGCTAATCAGGCTAATAGTACGTTATTCCTCATCGGGGAATCCTCGCAGTACCCAAATCAAGACTGGCAAATACCCATGCACGAACACCAATATATCTGCTAGACCTAGCAGGGAATACACAAGGCGTCCCACTGTAGACCCAAGCAAGTCGGTTGCGACAGTAACCAAAATAGAGGTAAGTGCAGCACATACAAGAGTATGCACCAAGAGACACCAGAACTTCGGTAGGAACTTAACAATGTTGAAGGGATTGCGGGAACGCATCAAGCAGACATTATCCAAAATCAGAACACCAAAATCAACCCTGAGTGACAAAACCACTGAAGAGAGACCAAAATGATGCTACCAAGACATACTCCCATTGAGTCCATCCGCTACTGGTTGTATCCTCTTAACAAGTTAGCTAGCGATTGTTTATGTAATTTGAAGGGTGCTATCATGTCGCCAACAAAATCTGTGTTGGCGAGGGTAGAGATATGCAAAAAGATATGCAAGTGGAAGAATGGCAAGAGTACCTTAAATCTCTGGGACTATTCGTGGTTGGATTTGGGGATCACTTATTGGCAACTGGCTCTTCCACGTTTTTCACAGTGCTGGCAATTCTTGAGTATTTCTTCAAATGGGGTGGAATCGTGCCACGTATAGTTCTTTGTGTGGTGGCTGCACTTTGTGTTGCATTCACAGTGACTCTGGTATTTCATTCTCTAAGGAAGGCATACTCAAAGTTGAAAGGGGAAAAACAAGAGCAACTTTGGCTTCCAACATCTATACGGTTGATAGAAGAACGCAGGGAATATCTCCCACAACTACGCAAAATACTTTGGCAGATGAGAAACCAAGCAAAGAAGATAGCAGACAATGCCCCAATAGTCGGCATCTCACGGGATATAGTGCTAGAAGTAGATCGCTACGTATGGTCTAAAGAATCAATGGATACAAAGGATAATGTTGCTGGGTTTCTACATAGGCTGAGGAATGCAATGGATGCTAAGAAGATTGGCTTAGCTCAGCTTTTGAAAGATGATGGGGCTTGGTCGCAGTCAGTTGTACAACTTGAGGAGCTGCGAAGCACAAGGATAACCGATGAACTTAATGAACTCGTAAAACGGTGTTGTGTGTGGCTTGAGGGGGCTGCTTACTATAGATTGTTTGTAAGGTATCTTACAGAGACGAATCTTATCCCGACAGACATTCATGCTCTAACTGCAATTAAGAGTGAATATTGGGCAGTTGAAGAGGCAGTGGATGAGAATCTTAGCATACTAAACACAAGAATAGAACATTTACTTTGTGGGGGAGATGATGGCGAATCAGGCAATAAAGTGTAAACACTACGACTCAGAATCAGTATGCTGCAATCCTCTGCTTTGTCAGTTGCTTGGTCGGCCACTTCTGCCCGACTACTCGCCTGACACATGCACGACGATTGGTAGCCAATGCACATGCTTGGAATGCTATCACAGAGAGTAAGCAATGAACTTTGACCTTGTTAATGCCACGCACTCGGACACTGTTCAGCTTCCGATTAGCCTTGAGACGGGAGAATACCCTCTCCACGCTCGTGCGTCTGTCGTAGATATCCTGCCAGTCAGCGTCTTCTGGATAAGCTCGAACAGCCCTCTTATGCGATGGGTTCGTCTTGATGATCGGAACTGCCCTGTATTGCCGACGAATCAGGTGTCTGACCGCCTCACTGCAATAGCCAGCATCCGCGATAACATACTCAGGATGAAACTTGCTGTTGATCCAGCGTGCTTGGCTCAAGAGTGTGGACGCAGCCTTTGTTTCATGCTTATTCCCACTCATGACATGGACTGCCAAAGGGAGTTCATGGGTCGTATCCACCAACAGGGAGACCTTGTATCCCCAGGTGAACTTGCCACGACCATTAGTAGCATTCTTGATAATCCATCCAGCATCCTTGTCCGTAGGCTTCAAGTGCGCCCCATTCGACCATGCCTTGATATCAGTGGCATCCATAGCTACCGAATCCCCAAACGCAGGGAGTGTGCGATAACACTTCCGAGTGAGCTTGTGGAAAACCTGATTTACTTGCCCTCTCATAAGCCTCTTGGACAGCTTCGTGAAGAACCTAGAGAAAGTCGGCTGACTCGGAATGCTCTCTGGAGAGTCAATGCCACAAGCCTTGGCAACGTAGGGGTTGTCATGGAGAAGACGGATCAGGTCAGAGACAGACGGCCTACCCAAGAGATAATATGCCACAAAGCAGTGCCAAAGTATCTCAGGGTCATACCCATGTGGCCCTCGTCTTCGTGGCCCCCTGAGTGCTTCAAGAAGTTCCTCATCACATTGAGAAAGCTCGGCCAACACTGCCTTAATCTCCTGAACCACAGGAGGCAGTGGAGACTCTTGACGAAGTGTTCTAACATTAGTGTAGGCCATTTGGAAGCTAACCCTTCCTTTTGGTTGGGAGTCGCTGGTGTTACAAGCACTGGCGACTCCGCCTTTACTATTTCTACTTCAAACTGTATTCAGTATACCATACATCGTATGGATTGTCAAATGGATTGGGTATTGACATGACCATACTTTGTATGGTATAAGATGACACCATGAGAGATGTACAAACGAAAATAACTAAACTCCAAAAGAAAGGCTGGACACTTGCTGCCATAGCCGATGAAGTTGGTGTTACTGTAAATGCCGTCGAGAAGTGGAAGGCTGGAGATCGTTACCCTGCAAATAGCAAGGCCGTTATTAGCCTCTTAGAAAAGATAGGGCAAAAGAAACGGATACCTAAGAAACGCAGGCGTAGGTAATAGGGGGATAAGACTAGATGCCACGACCAGTTGCAGAAAGAAAAAGACGCATACGAATGCTCCATGCTGGCTGTCTTTCTCTTTCCGTAGCCATGATGATTGCAGCAATACCGTTGATTGTATACAAGTCAGAGCGACTTCTAGGCATCATCTTGGCTATTTCCGCCGTAGCTTCCCTTTGGGCGATTATTGAAGATATGATCAAGACTGAAGAGAAACTTCAAAGAGACCAAGATAAGGAAGAGCAAGATGAAAGACTACGGCAAGCAGAGGGGGAACTGGACAAGCACATCCAGACGGCTCTGAGGAAGATGGAATCCTTGGGCGGTTCCTACGGAAATGAGGAGAATGCCAATCAGCAGCTTTGCCTTATGCTCAGGGAACTGATGCCTGGGGTTGATGTCCAGCTTGTAAAACCTGGGAGGGCAGGTGAAGGAAAGGGCGACATCAGGATAGGGAATACGATCATAGAAGGCAAACTGGACTTGGAAGACAAACATGAAATGGACAGGCTGGTAGGCCAACTACAGGACTATTGCAGCAGTACGCCTTGCCAAGTAAGGGTCGTGGTTTACGGTAGACTGCGCTCAGACTTCCGACGACGCATAGAGGGTCTGCCTCAATACTACAATAGAATCCTGCTTCACCACATAGGCGGTATGAAGACAAGAAGACCTGACGGTAAGCAGTTCACGGATGAGTACGATTCTTGAAATATCGAATTATGAATAACGCTCAATTGCTCGTGGCTTTGGGCCAATGCTATAATTAGGCTTCTTCAGCCAAGAGCGTCTGCTTTTAGGGGAACTGCACTGAAATGAAGCTGAGTAGTGAGGAAGTAAAGCACCTGGCCCTCCTGATCCGCCTGGGTCTCAGCGAGGATGATGTAGAAAGATTCAGGGAACAACTCTCCAACATCCTCGAAAACTTCGAGATATTGCAGCAGGTGGATACCACCAATGTGGCACCTACAGCTCCCTCCATTGCCCTCGAAAACGTCTTCAGGGATGACGAGGCTACCCCATCACTCCCTGTTGGCAGAGTGCTCGCCAATGCCCCCAACCAGGAAGAAAACCATTTCAAGGTACGTGCGGTGCTTGAGCAGTAGAAATGAATCTCTGTCAATTGACTGCCCATGAGGCAGGTGATCTGCTCCGTCGCCGTGAAGTCTCCTCCCTCGAGCTAACGAAGACTATCCTCGACCGAATATCAAACGTGGACAAGAAAGTTCACGCCTTTGTGACCGTTAGCGGGGATCTGGCCTTAAAGCAAGCACAAGAAGCCGACCAGAGAATAGCAAGGGGCGAGGCCACACCGCTCACCGGCATCCCTGCAGTGATCAAGGACAACATGTGCACCAACGGGGTGCGCACCACCTGCAGCTCCAGGATGCTGGAAAACTTCATACCGCCCTATGATGCCACAGTCGTGGAGAGACTAAATGCTGCCGGAATGGTCATGCTGGGCAAGGCCAATATGGATGAATTCGCCATGGGGTCTTCCACCGAACACTCCGCCTTTTCCCCCACCCATAACCCGTGGGACCTGAGCCGTGTCCCTGGCGGCAGCAGCGGGGGCTCCACGGTGGTTGTAGCTGCCGACGAGGCTATCTATGCCCTTGGTTCTGACACCGGCGGGAGCATCCGCCAGCCTGCCGGATTCTGCAACGTAGTGGGCTTCAAACCAACGTACGGAAGGGTTTCCCGTTTTGGACTGATAGCCTTTGCCAGCTCTCTTGATCAGATCGGGCCTTTAACAAAAGACGTCACCGACTGCGCCATCGTCATGAATGCCATCTCCGGCCACGACTCCAGAGATTCCACATCACTACCTCACGCCGTGCCTGATTACACCAAGTCGCTTATCCCCCACCTCCAGGGACTGCGCCTGGGGGTGCCCCAGGAGTACTTTGTCTCCGGGATGCAAAAGGGCGTAGCGGATGCCATGCACAGCGCCATCAAGCGACTGGAGGAACTGGGAGCCAAGATAGAGTGGGATGTATCCTTACCTCATACGCGATATGCCCTGGCTGCTTACTATATCATCGCTCCCTCAGAGGCCTCAGCTAATCTGGCCCGCTACGACGGAGTGAAGTACGGTTTCTCCGCCCGGGACGCTAACAGTATGTGGGACGCCCTGCGAAAGACCAAACAGTTTGGTTTTGGGGCCGAGGTGAAACGGCGCATCATGCTGGGCACCTATGCCCTCTCGGCAGGCTATTACGATGCTTACTATCTGAAGGCCCAGAAGGTACGCACCCTGATAAGACAGGAATTCGACCATGCCTTTGAAAAGTTCGATGCTCTGATCACGCCCACCTCTCCCACAGTGCCCTTCAAAATCGGTGAGAAGGTGGATGATCCAGTGCAGATGTACCTCAGTGATGTCTGCACTCTGCCCATCAATATCGCCGGAGTCCCGGCCATCTCCATTCCCGCCGGCTTTGTCGATGGACTCCCCGCAGGCATGCAGATCATCGGCAAGCCTCTCAGCGAAGAGACCCTGCTGCGCATTGCCTTCGCCTATGAACAGTCCACTGATTGGCATAAGAAGAAACCACCACTATAAGGTGAGTAGCTTTAAGATTCATACCAGGAGGCTTGTTTTGAAATGATGCAGAACCTCGATGTTCTCAAGATTGTTGATCAGCTCTGTGAGAAGCTGCAGAATACTGAGTTTGGAGACTATGATTCGGAAGACGATCTACTGCTTGATATTGCCGTGATTGTCACGGAGTTCATCAATACCGAGATGGGTGACTTTGGCTCGGTTTGGGTTAGCGGAAGGGACAAAGGCAAGATCAGGTCCGTGTGGGCCTATGGAACTGATTTCTGGCCGGACATGACCATTGAGGCACGGGATTTGCCCGCCATCGCTATTACGGTGAAGCTGGCCCGGAGGGGTGAGTACCTGGCGGATGTGTTGGCCTCTGCCGTCGGCAGTTCGCTATTCTACTCTGTCCAGTATTCTTATGCCATCGCGTTTGTCCTTGCCAGGACGGAAAGCGATGAGCGCCAGCACTGGTTCGATGGCGAGATAGAGGAGCGCCTCTGGGCAAATCACCGCATCAGTCTGGTTATTGTGCGGTAACCAGTTGAACACACGCCCATAGTCGCCAATAATTCACAGCACAGGGAGGCTCTTTGGAGGTGCTCATTTGAAACAAGGAAAGTACGATGTGGTTGTTGTGGGCGCCGGCATGGGCGGGTTGTGCTCCGCCGCCCTCCTCGTCCACTCAGGCTATAAGACCCTTGTCGTCGAGAAGCTGCCCTTCGTAGGTGGCCGGGCTTCATCAACGAAGTATAAGGGATTTACCCTCCCCACAGGCGCCCTCTATGTGGAGACCGGCGGGGTTGTCGAGAGGGTCTTCAAAGAGGCAGGGGCTGCCTTCCCAGTACGTGGCTTTCCGATGCAGCTCAGTTTCAGGATGGGCGGCAAGGATTACCTCATGGCCCCGAAGGGTGGTCTGAAAGGGCTGATGTCCAATTTTGCCGATGAAGCCGAGACCACCAGGGTCATAGGAGCCATTCGGCGTGCTTTTGGCTGGAAAGAACCCTCCAGCGCCATCTCGATTCACAACTGGCTGCTGCAGTACACCCAGAACGAAAAGGTTCTGGCCATATTCAGGGGACTGGTCAATTATCAGTGCGTCAATTTCAACGATATGCCAGCCAGTGAATTCATCCGGCAGCTCAGATTCGGCACGGGAGCCACCGCCGGCGCTCACCCCCAAGGTTTCCTGGCCCTGATGAAAGAACTGGTGAAGGTCATAGAAGCCGGGGGCGGGCATGTCTGGACCTCCTGTCGGGTAAAACGCATCATAGTGCAAGACGAGGTAGCCAAAGGGATAATTGTGGAGCAAAACGGCAGCGAGCTGGATATAGCCGCCAGCATGGTCATCAGTGATGCCGGCCCGCACAAGACAGTAGAACTGGCAGGAACCAAGCACTTCGACAAGGGGTATCTCAAGGAATTGAAGGAGAACGTGCGGCCCCTCTCATATATCTGCATTGAGGTTTCCAGCAAAAAGCCTCTGGTTGACTTCGCCGGGGTTATGGTTGTCCCTGAAGGCCGGAGGCAGATGACCATGATGTGCACCAGCCTGGCCTATCCGGAATACGCCCCTCCGGGGAAACACCTGCTTCAGGCATGGGCTGCCCCGGATTCCTCTTTTCTCCCTATGGATACCGCCAGGGAAATCGACCTGGTAGTCCAGGACATAAGAGACAGCATCCCCCAGTTCGACCGGGAGGCTGAAATTCTGCATGTCAGCTACTGGCAGAAGGACTGGCCGATGTACCGGGCGATGCCAGGCGCCCTCACTCAGAAGACTTCTGTAGAGAACCTGTACAATGTGGGTGACGGGGTAGCGCCCCTGGTGCCTCTGGGCCTGCCTGCTTGCGCTGAGACTGCCCGCATCGTAGTGGAAGATATCAAACAGCGGATCAAACCCGCTCCAGCCTGATCCTGAAAAGGAGGTAACCTATGCTGGCGGTTGACGAGAATAGATGTGTCGGCTGCGGTCTGTGTGTCACCATTTGTCCCCGCGAGGCCCTGAGGGCCTGGGGGGTATGCCAGATAAACCGCGAGGAGTGCAATGATTGTCTCGTCTGTGTGGACTACTGCCCTGTGGACGCACTGGCGGTTCTGGAGGAAAGCAAAACCTGAAACAGCACCAGGATATATCGCGCTGATCGAATGACTATTCAGTCAGATAGAAAGAAGTCCACCGACAATCTATTGATAAGGCAGTCGCTTGCTCTCCCGGATCAATTCGATTGCCTTCTTGTGTAACTTCCCCAGACATACATTCAGGTTATCGCGGTCTTTCTCTGACAGGCAGGATATCAAGTCTTTTTGAGCGGCATCCGCCTTGCTCTGTTCTTTGAAGGCCTGCTCACCCTTCTTAGTCAATACCACCCTGACCTGGTTCTTCCTGGCCAGGTTCTTTTCTTTTCGGACCAGACCCCGATTTTCCATGCGGCTGATCAGCCCTGATATTGTATGAGGCTCCCTGTAGAGAGAACGCGCCAGTATAGCAGGGGTTACCGGTTCCTTGGACGCTTTCACGAAGTAAATGACACTCGCCTCGATCAATGAGAGCCCGGCCACCCCGTGCAGTTCAACCTCTCTGGCTCTGCGTATTGCCTGCGCAGTCCGGTTCCACAGCACCCAGATGTTATCAATTGCATCCACTTTCTTTACTTTAGCTTCCATCTCACTCCTCACTGAAAACAATGTAGTTCTTATTACATCCTTATATCCACTGTTATACCAGTGTTTTTCATGAGTGTACCTCTGTCGGGTGTGGTTGGGAGTAGCGTCTAACGATATCGAGCACCTTGGCTCGTCCCTTGGGGTCTTGAAGCGCGCGGGTGATGGCTGACTGAACAGTCTCTGACCTGGCCCCATGGGTAAGGCGATTGAGGTTGCCTCGTGGGGCGCCGGCTCCATTGCGTTTACCGCCTCGCATGTTACGTTCAATCATACAGGAAGTACGAAGAAAGTCAAGGGGTTATGATGCTAAAGGTTAGAATTGAGCGAAGGTCTTATGCGCCAGTATCATTGTTTTACTTTTACTTTTACTCCCACACGCCTAACACGTTTCAATTTCTTGTATCTCTCATCTTCCGGTGTGACCACTTCGATACCCAGCGCGGCTAGTAGCGAGATGAAGAAGGCCCAAAAGGCTTCTTCGGCTTGCGGTATCTGACTCCGGTCCATGATAAGCAGGGCTGGATTACTCGGATCACCGATAGCCATGTCTTTCCCAAGGGCTATGATCTTCTCTTTCATAGGCTGGGGCCACTTCTCCTGCGCAGACTGTATTGCACGTTGAAGTTCACCTGGGGTTATTCGCTTGGGCAATGCGTCTCCTTGATCCATCGCTGAAGTCAAGATAATGCGGGCGAGAGTGGAAGGGCCTAGCCCTTGTTTTGCTGCAAGCTGTCGCAATCCGCTCAACTCCTCACCGCTTAGCCGAACCGCCAAGAAAGATGACCGCTTTTGGCGTGGGCGCTTGATCTCTCCCTCATATCCCTCAACAATGGGGCTGTGCGTTTTCCAGTACTCCTCCTCTTCCT
>JAPLHP010000096.1 GCA_026389585.1 Chloroflexota bacterium
CCAGGAAATAGCCCATCGCCGCATTGGTGCCATCCACATCGTAGGGATAGCCATAGTAGGTGGTGAACTTCTCCGTCTCCTCCTTGATGCGGAAGTGGACCTTCTCGGCGATACTGTCCACATAGTCATCATCATTGCCAAACTTGGGGGCCCCCAGCAGCATCTGGCGCAGTTCCTCCTTGCCCTCGAAGTTCTTCTTCAGGGCATCGAGGAGCTCGGCCATGGCAATCTTCTTCTCTTCAAAGACCAGCTTCTTGATGGCCGCCAGCGAGTCGGCAACGTTGTTCACCCCGGTGGGCATGACGTAGTTGCGGTGGAAGTAGTACCACTTGCGGCATTCCTTCCCCCTAGGGATGCATTCATCCACCAGCGCTGAGATGAGGGGCCGGGGCAGGTATTCCTCATAGAGGGCATCGGCAATATTGCTGATGTAGACCTGTGTCCCCATGAAAAAGTTGAACTGCTGGAAGGTGGCCTCGATGATGTCGTCTATAGAGGTGAAGGTGAGCGGGTCGGGGGTGGGATAGCCTGCCTTCTGCCCGCTGATCCAGTCCACACCCTGGTTTAAGGCCAGCATCATGCAGTTGGTGAAGGAGAACATCCCCATACCCTGGCGGTAGACCATGCTCTTCCCGGGGATGGTCCAGGACATACAGTTGCTGATGGCATAGTCCCGGGCATCCTCCAGGGGGATGCCCTTCTCCAGGAGGTAGGGGATCATCATCTTGTCATTGAAGAAGGCCGGCTGGGCCACTCCGGACCTGATGGTATCGATGGCCTTCAAAACCAGGGCCCGGGGTATCTTGTCATGGTATCGGAAACAGAGGGGCGGCTGCACCGAGTGCAGTTCACTGATGGCCTCCAGGATGAGATAGGAGATCTCATTGGAGGCGTCCTTGCCTTCGCTGTCCACTCCACCCAAGGTGACATTCTGCCAGGCTAATCCGCCTCCGGCAGAGCCGAAGAGCTTCGGGGGATGGATGAAGCCCATCTCCTCGAACTTGATCCACACCGACTCGATGAGGTTAAGGGCCTCCTCCCTGGTGGTCCTTCCCTCATCCAGGTCTTTCTTGTAGTAGGGGTACATGATCTTATCCAGCCTCACCCCGCAGCCTACGGAGGGCAGCTCGATAAAACCGGTGATCAAATGGATGAAGAAGTAACATTGCATGGCCTCGTGCAGGGTACGCACCGGGTTCTCGGGCACCCAGTCGCAGATCCCGGCCAGCTTCTCCAGACGCTTCTTCTCCTCCGGTCGGGCCTCTGTCTTGGCCTTCTCCCGGGCCAGTTTGGCATACCTCCTGGCATAGGAGATGGTGGCCTCCAGGGAGATGATGGCCGCCTCCAGAAACCGCTTCTGCTCCAGGTATTCCCGGGCGTCCATATCGGGGTCTTGCGCAATTTCCTTTAACCTGTCCTGGGCCTCCTTGATGATGCCCTTGAGCCCTACCTTGAAGATCTTCTCATAGTTGGGCAGCACCATGTCCCAGGTATAGCTGAAGACGCTCACCGGGGTATAGCCGGTATAGGGCCTCAGCCTCTCGGGCACCAGGGTGCGCTCCATGCCGTGTACCGAGAGCTTCTGCCAGTACTTGTTGATCTCTTTCAGCTCCTTCTTCCCCACATCGTCCAGAAGGTGCTGGTACTCATTATCCAGGGCCTTCTCCAGCCACCTCCAGTAGAGCTCCGGATAGAGCGGCAGGGAGCGGACGTCGCTGGCCATATTGCCCACGAGCCTCTCCTTGTCCTGGATGTAGATGGTCATGTTCTCCAGTATCTTCTTTAGGGCCTTGGCTCGCCGGGTGATCATGGGCTCTCCCTCGGTCTCCTTATACGACTGGGTGATCAGCCGGGCCCGATCCAGGCAGACCTTGACCTCCGCCCGGTACCCCGCGTCCATGTCTATCCTCTCCTGCCCCCGGTAGAGTCCCTTCACCGCCTTGATAACTACATTCTTCTTTAATTCTTTGATCGCAGCGTCCATTTGGTTCAACCTCCTATCTCCGAATTAGCCTTAACAACATGCGGTTTCTGTAGTCAGCAAGAGGGTTTTGTCGTAGAATAAATCAGTTCCGCAAGTTGGGAAGGAGGCGAATGCATGTCAGCGCTTGTTTATGAGAAGAAAGGAAGAATTGCGTATATTACCCTGAATCGCCCGGAGGTGCGCAATGCCATGAATGCTGAGGTCTGGGACGGGCTGATAAAGGCTTGGACCGATGTCGGAAACGATCCAGAGGTGTGGGTGGCGATTGTCACTGGTGCCGGAGACAAAGCTTTCTGTTCCGGTCAGGACTTGAAAGAGGTAGTTGAGTGGATGGAGATACCGGCTGATAAGCGTTCTGCTCAACCGTTACCAGAAATCAACCCGATGCGTGGAATGCGGGTATGGAAGCCCTTCATAGCTGCGATCAATGGCATTTGCACCGGTGGCGGGTTGGAGTTGGCTATGGCCTGTGATATCAGGATTGCTGCTGATACCGCCAGGCTGGGCCTGGCTGAGGTGAAGCAGAGTGTTATACCTGCCAATAGCGGCACTCAGAAACTGATTCGTTTGGTGCCCTTTGGGAAGGCTTTGGAGATGCTGATCACGGGGGATTTTATCGATGCCCAGGAAGCATATCGCGTAGGGCTGGTGAATAAGGTGGTTCCATTTGCCCAGCTTATGACGGAGGCAGAGGCGCTGGCCAACCGGATCTGTGAGAATGGGCCTGTGGCCGTGAGGGCGGTAAAGGAATTGGCCTACCGCGGCATCGAGGTGCCCCTGGCTGAAGGACTGCGCCTCGAAATAGAGATGAGCAAGAAGCTGTCCCTAACAGAGGATTCGCAAGAAGGGGCGCGTGCCTTTGGCGAGAAAAGGAAGCCAGCCTGGAAGGGAAGATAGGATCCTTTGTTCTTTGGGTAATTGTGGGCGGACAAGGCAGCGAGCGTAGGATTATAGGGGAAGACAGGCTTTCATTGCTTGGGATTTATCTCCATCTCTACCTGAATCGCATCTTTTAGCAGGCGGAGATCGAAATAGCCTGATATCCTTGGCTTACCGTTGATCAGCAACAGGGGCAGTTTCGAGAGTCGCGCCATTTCAGCAATCTCGGGGTGTGAATTGCTGATAGAGGAATTGCCCAGGTCAAGGTATTCCAACCGGATTCCTTTGCCATAGAGCTTCCTTAAAAGCTCAGTGGTGGATGCTATTTCTCCTGGTGATGAGAGGTCCAGCCCACAGCAGCCCGCACACTTCTTGCTCCGTGTATCGTCAATGATGGTGACCTGGATCAAGGGCTGGTGTTTCAAATCTCTCCCCGATTTCATTGACTCGCAAACAGCTATACTTCCCCCACCTGCTTAACGAAGCTTTTGAGCATCGGTTGATATTGAGGATAAAACGAAACCCAATAGTGGCAGCAATGATGCTGCCACTGGTCTATTTAGCGGCAATTATTCTACCCGGACACCCCTTGACTCTACAGGGTCCAGCTTCCAGATCTTCTCCTGGCTGGCATCGATGTAGTAATCGATATTCTTACCACAATCTACGCACTTAGCGCTTATTCTCCCTGCAAAGCCAGTTGCAGCCGTACCCAGGAGCAACCCACCCTGGGTGGCATAGCAATCAGGGCAGGTGCCGACGATATGCACGCTTCCTGTTCCACATGAAAGCCAGCGCATTATCATAGTGTTGAACCTCCTTATCATGGTTTCACCCCATTCCTATTTCTACAGTCTATGATAATCCGAGATGTAAGCTATTACAAGACCCCTTGCACTAGTTTTCACATTTCGAAAGAGTGTTTTCTCTCTGCATCTATTGCCTTCGGGTTGGCAAAGAGCGGTTCCCCCGAGGCCTTTTAGTTTTTCGGGGTGCAGAGTATAATACCCTCGATGAAAGTAGTTTTTATTAAAGATGTAACTAGGGTGGGCAGGGCCGGAGAAGTTAAGGAAGTAGCTGATGGCTACGCCAAGAATTTCCTTCTTCCGAAGAAACTCGCCTTGCCGGCTACCCCCTCAAGCATCAAGATGGCTGAGGCGCTGCTCCGAAAGGAAGAGCAAGGACAGCAACTCCACGCCGAGGAGCTTGTCGAGGTAGCCCGGCAACTGGAAGGCCTTTCTCTTGACTTCAAGATGAAAGTGATGGAGGAGGGCCGTCTTTACGGCTCCATCAGAGACAATCAAATTGCTGAAGAGCTGAAGCGGTTGACGGGGATTGATATTGAGCGGACAAGGATAGAGTTGCTGGAGCCCATCCGTCAGCTAGGGATCTATGAGCTGACCATCAGGTTGGGCAGAGACCTGGCCCCCAAGGTGAAGGTTGTAGTAACCGGGGAGGAATAGTGGCAGAAAATGAAAAGCTGCCACCGCACAATATCGAAGCCGAAGAGGCAGTAATCGGCTCTCTGCTTGTTGACCCCGACGCGATTCTCAACACCGCGATCTTCCTGAAGCCCGAAGCCTTCTACCGAGAGAAGAATCGGTGGCTTTATGAGGCTTGCCTAGCGCTTTATGAGCGAAATGAAGCGATAAACCAGATCACGGTAGCTCAGGAATTATCCAGGCAAGGCAAGCTGGAGGAAACTGGGGGTGTGGCCTACTTGAGCCACCTTGTCTCTGTGCTTCCCACATCAGTCCATGTGGAGCATTATGCCCGGATTGTGCAACGCCTGGCATTAATGCGGAAACTTATTGTGGCAGCAGGACAAATTGCCGCCATAGGCTATGAAGCAGACCCCGATGTTGACCTTGCTCTGAACCAGGCTGAGGACATTCTATTCAGGGTGCGCCGTGGTGAAAGCCCCCGTGATTTCGTGCACATCCGCCGAGTCCTGGAACAATACTGGGAAGAAAGTGGTGCTGCAGCCGTAACCTCTGAGGAGAAAGGGCGACTCCCTCATGTGAACACTGGCTTCCCGGCTCTGGACGTACTCCTGGGAGGCATGCAGCGCTCTGACATGATTGTTTTGGCCGCCAGACCGAGTCTGGGAAAATCGAGTCTGGCGCTGAGTATTGCGAGGAATGCGGCCCTGGAGCAGGGAGCTCAGGTAGCCATCTTTAGTCTGGAGATGTCCAAGGAGCAGTTGGTACAGCGCCTTCTCTCCAGTGAGGCTGAGGTGGATTCCAAGCGCGTCAGGCTGAGGCAGTACACCCAGGCACAGGAAAAGAGGGTGATGGATGTTACCGGAAGACTGTCCGGGGCATCGATATATGTGGACGACTCGCCGGTTCTGAGGGTGACGGAGATGCGCAGCAAAGCGCGCCGTTTGTTTCATGAGCGGGGGATTGACCTTATCATTGTAGATTATCTGCAGTTGATCCGAGGGGATGGCAGACCAGAAAACAAAGTTCAGGAAATCAGTGATATCTCGCGGGCTCTCAAAGCATTGGCACGTGAGTTGGATGCTCCCTTGATAGCGGTATCCCAGTTGAGCAGAGCAGTCGAATCGCGTCCCACCCACGTCCCTATGCTCTCGGACTTAAGGGAAAGCGGCAGCATTGAGCAAGATGCTGATGTAGTGATGTTCATCTATCGGGACGATGTCTATTTCAAGAAAGAGGATTGGGAGAGACTCAACCCTGGCAAGGCCTACCCTGAGGGAATTGCCAACATTATAATATCCAAACATCGCAACGGGCCCACGGGGCAGGGGGTACTGAGGTTCCGTCAGGACATTACCAAGTTTGAGAATTGTCTGGTAAGTCCAGGGGAGGAGATTGAACAGAGAGCCCTTCCGCGGTTTTCCAACTAGGTCAAGGCTCACTCCCGTCCCTGACCTTTTTTTCAGCAGACTGCTTGCGGAAATAGACAGTCTGCCGGAACTCAAGGTAGTTCTTCATGTCTTCTGGCGGCTATACCGGAAACAAGGTGCTCTGAAGTTTATTACCTGTGAGGAACTGACGAGCGACAAGACTCTGGTGGAGGGCCTGGATGGGACTGAGGTGTTACGCGGTGCCCTGGATTCGGCTGTAAGCCATGGGATACTCTTGCACGTGGTTCTGGGGGGGGAGGGGGGAGCCCGGGACGCTTACTCTATTAACAGCGAAGCAAACAGGGCGGCTGTTGCTAAAATACAAAGCGGTGAGCTTTCGGCGCACGTGATGCCGCAGCCGCAATCACATACCAGAGAAGAGCCTGCCAACGTCTTTGCGCTATATGAACAAAATATAGGTTTGCTCACTCCTATGATTGCTGAAGAGCTAAAGGAGGCGGAGAAACTCTATCCTGCTCTCTGGATTGAAGAGGCTTTTAGAGAGGCTGTCAGTCTGAACAAGCGCAATTGGAGATATATCGCCCGCATTTTGGAGCGTTGGTCTTTGGAGGGTAAGGGAAGTGGAGAGTCTGGGAGAGATTCTAGGAAAGAGAGGGGTCCCAGCCGCTACCTCAGGGGAAGGTACGGACACCTGGTCAGACATTGAGTCACCAGAAGAGGGTCCTCCCTGTCCGCACTGCAAAGGAGCAGGATTTTTGCATCCCAGGCTGCCATCCGGTCGGCCGGATTACAGCCAGCTGATACCGTGTCAATGCTCTCAGAAGAAGCTGGAGGACAACCGCCTCGCCCGACTGCAGTCCTACAGCAACCTGGGCTCCTTGACCCGGCTCACTTTCGATGACCTGATAGTGCAAGGCAAGAGCGATGATCCCTCCAATCAGGAGAGATTTATTTGCGCTTATCGGGCAGCCACCTCCTTTGCATCGAACCCGCAGGGATGGCTCGTGTTTATGGGACCAAGCGGCTGCGGCAAGACCCATCTGGCTGCTGCTATTGCCAATTATCGCCTGAAGGAGGGACAACCGGCCTTCTTCATTGGCGTTACCGATCTTCTGGACCATTTGCGCTCCACTTTCAGCCCCGGCAGTGATGTTTCCTACGATGAATTCTTTGAAGAGATTCAGAATGCTCCTCTCCTTATCCTGGACGACCTGGGTACCCAGAGCAGCACACCCTGGGCAGAAGAGAAGCTGTTTCAGCTCATCAATCACCGTTATACAGCCAGGCTGTCTACGGTAATAAATGTAGCTGTGGATGTCTCTCTGGAGGATCTGGAAGAAAAATGGCGCAGCCGCCTGACTGACCCCGGTCTTTCGCAGGTATATCTGCTGGGAGTAAAGGGCTCTTCCAGCCTCGACTATTCAGGTATTCTAAGCCTGGAATTGCTGAAGAGCATGACTTTTGACAACTTCGACTGCAAAAGGGTCAATCTTCCTCTGGAACAGCGCCAGAACCTGGAGCAAGCTTTCCGGCTGGCACACCATTTCGCCGAGTCGCCGGAGGGCTGGTTGATATTTCAGGGAGAAAATGGCTGTGGGAAGACCCATCTGGCTGCAGCTATTGCCAACTACCGTCTGAAAAAGGGCCAGCCGGTATTCTTTGTCATTGTTCCGGACTTTCTGGATCACCTGCGGTCCACCTTTGCTCCTGAAAGCAAGGTGACATACGATGAGTTTTTTGAAAAGGTGAAGAGCGCCCCGCTTCTCATCCTGGATGACTACGGGGAGCACAGCAGCACACCCTGGGCGCAGGAGAAGCTCTACCAGCTCATCAACCACCGCTATAATGCCCGTCTGCCCATGGTGATCACTATGTGCTATGGGTTAGATGAACTGGATAAGAATGAGAGGCGAGTCGGCTCCCGCCTGGCAGATCCGCGCCTCAGCGTGGTGTACTATATAAGTGCTCCGGACTACAGAGCCGACCATTCACCCATTGAGAGAACCAAAGCCAGCCCTCGCCGTGGCCAAAAGAGCTAGTCATCTTCTTGCTGCTGACTGCGCTTTGAATCAGACCTGTTATATCAGTGAGGAGAGGTGCTTTATCCTCTTCAGCATGTTGGGATGGGTACTGAACAGTTCCATCATCTTGTCTCCAGTGCCGAGGCGGACAGTCTTGGATCTCAGGGCCAATAGCTCATTAGGGTCAATTGTCCCACTCATGTCGAGGTCAACCTGAGACAGATCTCTTATCTCGTTCCATGCTTGAGAAGGATCGTTGACAAAGAAGGCCTTTACCCCCTCTATCTTTTTCAGATCCCCTTTCTTAGCGCGGGCGCTGGCATAAACCAGCTTGTAGAGAGCTGTGGCAAGATGATGCGGCTGGTTGCCTAACTCGACACTACCCTTGTCGGCATAGTATTCGCGGATGCGGGAGCCGTAGAGCACGAGCAGATTGGTGATGAAGTAGAGGAGCAAGGCACCCAGGCCGATTAAGATGGCATAGCCACCGCCTTCCCTCCTGCCACCAAAGCTGCCCCTGAACATCAAGCTCCAGGCCAGCCAGTACATGATGAGAGGGATAGCGGAGAGCAGCGTGATAACCACCATATCCCTGTGTTTGATATGGGACATTTCATGCCCTATGACAGCCCTGAGCTCATCCTTATTCAGCAGGTTCAAGATGGCCGGGGTGACACAAGCCCTCCCATCACGGTATGTTCTGCCGAAAGCAAAGGCATTAGGTGGCGCAGCAGACAGTTGGGATATGCCTACCTTGGGTTTGGGTAGATTGGCTCTTTTAGCCTCCTCAGCTGCGATCTGGTGTAACTCTGGTGCTTCATCCTCGGAAACCCACTTTACCCGCATGGTCCAACTTACAATAGTGGGGCCGATCAAATACTGGATGCCGAGGAAGACGAAGGCCAGGCCAAGGTAGAAGATGGTATTGCCATGTCCAAGCAGGGTCCCAACTGCCGTGATCACCCCGTAAAGAATGCCGAAGAGTAATGCTACCAGCAAAAACATTCTGGTTTGAATCCCCATCTGTTTCCTCCCGGTTGTGCCTTATTCTGTCGCTTTGCAATGATAGCTGCTGTGTGCAGGCATCGGCATTATGTTACCACACATACAGCGTGATGAATTGAGACTTTAGTCTCATAGGTCTCGCTTTGAAGTGGCAGGGTATTGGCTATAGACTATAGAATAGAATCACTGTTTTATTGGGCAGATATGACTAAAGTTGCTTTGGAGGCTCTGGGCTGCAAGTTAAATCAGGCGGAGACCGAAGCCTTGGCCCATCAGTTGCTCAGCAAGGGATATCAACTGACGGAATCGGTGGGAGAGGCTGATGTCTATGTGCTTAACACATGTACCGTGACCCACATTGCCGACCGTAAGGCACGTCATTTGCTGAGGTCAGCACGCCGCAGCAATCCACGAGCGCTGATAATCGCTGTCGGCTGCTATGCTCAGAGGGTACCTGAGGAACTAAGGCGATTGGGGGCGGCTGACCTGATTCTGAGCAATGAGGGAAGCGGTCACCTGGCGGAGATCATTGGGAGTATTGGGGGCACACGGCAGGAAGAGCCAACGAATGGCTATAATGGCTGCTGGAACCGTACCCGTTCCCTGGTCAAGATTCAAGAGGGCTGCAATGATTATTGTTCTTTTTGTGTAGTACCCTACACGCGCGGCAGGGAGCGCAGCTTGCCTGTCGAGGAGATCCTGCAGGAGGTGAAGGCAAGGGCAGCGGCAGGTTATAAGGAGGTAGTCCTCACGGGGACCAAAATCGGGGGATATAGATGGGATGGGCGAAGCTCTCAGGGGCTAGCAGACTTGATTAACCATATTCTGAATGAGACAGGGATAGAGCGCCTGCGCCTTTCCTCTCTTCAACCTCAGGACTTAACTCCTGAGCTGGTGAGGTTATGGGCCGACAACCGTCTCTGTCCTCATTTACATATTCCCCTGCAAAGCGGCAGTGAGGCCATACTGCGGCGAATGAATCGACAATACTCTGTCGCTGATTATGAAAGGGCGGTATGCTTGGTTCGCGAAGCAATCTCCGACCTGGCTGTTACCACCGACATACTGGTGGGCTTTCCAGGTGAAGGTGAGAGGGAATTCGAGGAGAGCTATTGTTTCTGTGAAAGGATGGGCTTAGCCAATATCCATGTTTTTCCTTATTCGGCGCGCCCAAGCACAGCCGCATCAGCAATGCCGGATCATGTTGAGGGAAAGGTGAAGAAGGAGCGCAGTCAGAGGATGCTGACACTAGCCCGGCAAAGCACCGAACGTTTCAGGCATCAGTTCTTGGGTAGGACGATGACAGTGCTGTGGGAAAATAGATCGGATCGAACAATATGGGATGGGCTTACTGCTAATTACCTTCGTGTGTTCGCCAGTAGCAGCCAGGATCTGTCTAATCGGTTGCTGGCAGTAACTCTGGTGGCTGATAGTGGTCATGGTTTTCTGGGCGAGATTACCGATGGAGGTTGGGATGGGTGATATCTTAGAGGAAGCCTCTTCTGTGATAGAGTGCAAGGAGTGTCCCTGGTATAAAGCATGTGTCATGCCCATGAGGATTGGGGTTGATGATTTAGTGCGGGAGATGCGTCAGTTATCACCGGGGACGGGCTCTGGCCAAATGGGGGAGCAGGAATTCCGTAATCTGCTCCTGAACATGGTCTCGATGGCACAAAGCATGCTACTGGAAGGTTGCCCTGTCTTTGTGAAGAGGCTAAAGTCCAGTCCTAAGCTGGCGGAACAACTCAAAAAGCTTATGCAAACGTGGGGACAGGAAGAGTAAGTACAGAGTACCTCAGTCGGCGGCTAGTCTGCACGTTTGTTTATCAACATAAAGGGTCAGCTTTCGAGGCAGAATCACCCGCTTCCCCTTGCGCAGTGTAAATCCGATCCGCATTTTCTCGATGTGCTTCCATTCGATGTCCTCCAGGCTGCCAAGCAGCCTTCTAGTGACTTCCCGGAGTAAATGACGCTGAAGGGCGGGGTGAAGGGAGATAAATTTTCCCCGATCCAAGAGCAGTATTCCTGCCTCTTCACTCACCACCTCATCCCATATTCGGGAGACGGATTCTTCGAAGAAAGACAACTCGTTGTTCATGGTGTCTGCAGTGCGAAGCAGGGCCTCATCGATCTTGGGGTTGTAGCTTCGCAGCAGCAACATCAGTTCGTGGCGGATGCGGTTCCGAAGGTGGGAAGAGGAGAGATTGGAGGAATCTTCCCTTGGAGCAAGGGCGTGCTGCTGACAGTATGACTCAGTCTGCTTTCTACTTACCTTAAGCAGTGGCCGGATCACTGTTAGATGCCTGAATCCGGGAGATTTCCACTGGGTTAAAGGCTGCATGCCCTGCAGTCCATTAGTTCCGGCGCCGCGCACCAGGTGCATCAGGATCGTTTCCACTTGATCATCTGAGGTATGTCCTACCGCTACTCTATCTGTTCCCAGCTTATCGGCTACTTCTGCAAGAAACCTGTACCGCACTTCTCGGGCGGCCTCTTCCAACGAGAGACGATGTTGCTCCCGGTAGCCCTTTACGTCTCTTGACTCTACGGTAGCAGCGACTCCCAGATGATCTGCAAGGTGAGACACATATTCGGCATCAGCCTCTGACTCCGCACCACGGAGCATGTGATTAAGATGGGCAACATGAAGCACAATCTCCAGCCTGTCTCTCAGCCCCATCAGGAGGTGCAACAAGCACACTGAATCAGTACCTCCGGAAACCCCTACTATCAGGGTAGTGTGTTTAGGGATGAGGCTGTGCTGATGGATGTAACCGGCAACAGTTTCAGGAAGTTGCTCCTTTTGAGTATTAGGGGAACTCTCCGATTTGGGAGTTAACATAAGCCACAGTATAGGGAGGGTGCTCGGATAGTGTCAAAATAGGCAATACGCAGCAGCGGGGCTATAATCTTGGGTGTGGCAGGCAGGCTAGAGGTTATCGAGGAACTGAAGGTTGACTTTGAGGTTCCTTACGTTACGAGCAAAGGTGAACCGATTGAAAGCCTAATTGTTGAAATCAGCGAGCGAAGACAGGGAGTAGATATCGGCTATGTACTGCTGGAACCCACGGCGGAGAACCTGGACAACCTGTTCCCATCGGAGGGCGTTGATCAATTAGGGCGAATGACCAGGCAAATCATGAGAGGGCTGGAAATGAAACCCAGAAGGATCGTTCTGCAACTCTGGGAGTATAGTCCGACTAAGAGGTCATACTCAGCAGAGGGGAGAGCGCCGGTCAACAAACAAAGGGATACGGTGGTGCTGATCCTGACTAAGAACCCCTTTGTGTATAAATATGGATATGAGGTAGTGCTTTGGCATCAGGCAATGCACGCCAAGGATAGATGGGAGAGCCGATTTCCTGCAGCACATCCGCTGGTGTACATTGGTGGGTGGCTGGATGCTCTGTGGCATTTCTCCATTGATGGGAGGCTGCAGAATTTGGGCAAGCCACACTACTCAAGGGATGAGCGGCTGGAAGAAGCCATTGGTGTATTGCGAGGGCTTGGTCAATTTGATGCTATTGAGGACAGGGTCGGGCGACTTTGTGATGAACTCTGGGGGAAAGAGGTCACAATGGCAGAGTTGATGGAGATCGGGAAGAGCCTGGGCCTGGAGCCAGCCGACTGAGCGCGAAGCACGCAGGGAATGTCGGTATCTGGGGTGCCACAACATTCTGCCAGGGGGCTATGGGAGTAGTCCTGATTAATCAGTTGACCGCTAGCCAGGTGCAGTTTAGAATGGGAGCGGCAAGGAGGGCACTCGTTGTTTAAGTTTTCTCTTACTCCCAAAGACAAGAAGTTTGCTGCCCTTTTTGAGCAGAGTGCTCACAATGCAGTCAAGATAGCCCAGCAGTTAAAAGATATGGTTTATACCTGGGAAAATGTTGAGGAGAGATTAGGGATAATAACCGACCTGGAGCACCAGGGGGATGCCATTACTCACCAGATCATGGCGCAATTACACCGCAGCTTCATCACGCCATTC
This sequence comes from Chloroflexota bacterium, assembly GCA_026389585.1. Taxonomy (NCBI): domain Bacteria; kingdom Bacillati; phylum Chloroflexota; species Chloroflexota bacterium. The sequence continues at coordinate 12,711 of JAPLHP010000096.1, forward strand.
GATCGGGAGGACATTGCTCTACTGGCTCATTCCTTAGACGATGTAACCGACTTTATCCACTCGTCGGCTGATATTATGATACTCTACAAAGCAGGACATCCCACCAAGAGGGCCAGGGAATTGGCTGATATTATCGTGGAAGCAGCGATTGAGACGGAAAAAGCGGTATCCGAAATACATGAGCGTATTGAGCGGGATCAGCTGCTCAGGCGATGTACGGAGATCAATCGTCTAGAGAATGTAGGGGACAGCGTGTATCGCTCGGCCTTAGCTGAGCTTTTTGCTGATTCAACAGACGTTGCTTATCTTATCAAGTGGCGCGAGATCTACGAGCATATGGAAACTGCCATCGATAGATGTGAGGATACAGCAAATGTACTGGAAGGCGTGGCTATGAAGTACGCCTGAGCCCCCGGGACAGGCCTGTCTTACCACTCAACCTGACGGGACTAACGGCGCAAGAGTATATACCTGGCCATCGAGTTGCAGCCCATCCTGGTGGCCGAGTTTATCAACGGTTTGACTGACGCCCCTCACATCCCGCGTCCCTTCCCCTTTAGGCAAGTCAGGAAACCAACCTGATAAGGGAATAGATAGCAGCACCAATGATACCTGCTATCGGGATAGTAAGAAGCCATGCCCAAACAATACGAAGAGTCACGCCCCAGCGCACGGAACGGAGCCGATTTGCAGCACCCACGCCCGATATACCTCCGGTGATAACGTGGGTGGTGCTCACCGGAATACCCAGGCCTGTGCTTAAGAAAATACTAGAAGCGGCGGCTGTCTCAGCACAGAAACCGTCGATCGGCCTTAATTTGGTAATCTTCTGTCCCATGGTTTTGACAATCCGCCAACCGCCGCTCAAGGTGCCCAAAGCGATGGCGGAGTGAGCGCTTAGAACGACCCAGAGAGGGACTTCAAATACGTGGATTAGACCTCCGGCAAAAAGAAGAGTGGTTATGATACCCATGGTTTTTTGTGCGTCATTGCCGCCGTGGCCCAGGCTAAAAAGAGCTGCGGAGAAAAGCTGAAAAACCCGCGACCACTTGTTAACAGCAGCCGGCTGTTGCTTATACACGATCCATGTAGCGATAACCTTCAATGAGAAACCCAGAAACAGACCAATAGCAGGCGCCAGGACAATGAAAATTAATGTCTTGTACCAACCAACTGCAATAATAACTCCAAAGCCACCCTTTGCTATGGCTGCACCGGCAAATCCGCCGATGAGAGCGTGAGAAGAACTACTGGGCAGTCCCAAATACCAGGTGATGATGTTCCAAGAAATCGCGCCGCAGAGCCCTGCAAAGATTACAGTCGTCGTTACTGCCTCAATATGGATCATTCCCTCGCCGATTGTATTAGCCACTGTCGTACGAAATATGAGAAAAGCCACGAAATTGAAAAACGCGGCCCAGATGACGGCTTGTCTCGGCGACAAAACCCTGGTAGAGACAACCGTGGAAATAGAGTTCGCGGCATCATGCATTCCGTTGGTGAAATCAAAAACCAGGGCTATGAGGATGACAAAAACTACGAATAATAAGCTTAAGTCCATCGTATGGCGTGCGGCCCTAGACATAGACACTGGATAAAGGCTGTCATTGGGCTCTCAGTAACTACGTATGCCTCAGTGCCAGTCTGCACCTGATCCCTCTTTTTCGGATCTTTGGGAACAAGCGGGGACTTGAACAATGATGACCCTCCTTCAGCCAGGTACTTTGGCTTGCTGCCGTTCACATTCTAGACTGCATCGAGTTGGTGGTCAAACTGAGCAATCAGGCTTGTTCCAGCAGTCAACTATGCTACCCGCTCATTGGCTGGGCAGGCCTTGGAGCGTATAATACAACATCAAGAGATGTGACTATGATACTCAGGTGCAGGCAGGCCTAGTTAACTGGACGAGGAGGAGATGACTATGGAAACAGAAGCGAGTTTTCAGAAAGGTTTGCAGGGAATACAGGATGACGTTCTGGTTATGGGGGGTATGGTGGAGAAGGCGATAGGCCGTGCCGTTGAAGCATTGAAGAAGCGGGATTTGGCTCTGGCACACCGGGTAATTGCTGATGATGCCAAGATTAATCAGCAGCGGTTTAGTGTGGAAGACAAATGCATGGGGCTTATTGCTGCGCACCGTCCTACGATAAGTGAACTCCGCGTCGTGGTGGCCATCCTCAACATTGTAATGGATCTGGAGCGGACAGGCGACTACGGTGACGGAATTGCCAAGATTGCCATTCTGATTGGCGATGAGCCGCCCTTAAAACCGCTTATCGACATCCCGCGGATGGCAGAGATCGCCATCGACATGACACATGGAAGTCTCCAGTGTTTTATTGCCCGTGATGTGGAGCAGGCGATGCGGGTCATTAGCCAGGATAATGTGGTTGACGGTCTCTATGACCAGGTCTTCCGCGAGCTCATTACCTTCATGATGGTTGATCCGAAGACGATTGACCGTGCCACCCGCCTTATATGGGCGGCGCATAACCTTGAACGTGCTGCCGACCGGGCCACCAATATCTGCGAACGTGTGGTATTTATGGTAACGGGGAAGATGGAGGAGATAGGGGCTTCGAAGTACTAGCCTGATGACTTGGGTCAGGGGCTACCTATCTCAATTTTAACAGATCCTGTTCAGACAATCCGTCCAGCTCGCCGGCATCGATTTCCTTGAGATCAGCATCAACGGAGACTTTTTAAGGCCGTGGGGGTTCGGGCAATTGCCCGCGCGGTATCTATGGCACGCATCAGAGGGCTGGAGTAGACGGCAACCAGCTTCTGGTTTCGCAGCCGGGACGCCAGTTTCTCTGCCTGCTCTCTCCCTCTCTGGCTCAGCCCAGTATTACTGCGGCACCCCTGGATTCCCCGTTCCTTATTCCAGGAAGCCTCGCCGTGGCGTATCAATATGAGCCTCATATCAGTTCTCCGCCAGTATGAGCCTGTTGCGGTGAATGGAGAGCGGATGCTCGGTCATGCCCAGGGCTGCGGCAACCTGTTCCGGCCTGCCTGTACCTTGCGGATCGCAGCGCAGGCTCATGCCCAGGATAAAGGAAGGGCGATTATGGCTCACCAGCCATACGTGCTCAATTAGAGCTCGCAGGTCGTAGAATCGCGGCCCCGTGTCTCTCATGTGATGCCAGGGCAACTCTTTTGCTTGCAGCAAGGAGGCAATGGCCGCCTGCATTTCCTCTGTGCTTTTGTCCACTCTGACCACAACGTGATATTCGGCGTGACGGAGCTGAGATTGCACCGAAGGAGCTGTCAGGGGAACCTGGATCACCTCAAGTACCTCGAGGCCTCTCGGCAGTTGCTGTTTTACGGTTTGAATCAAGAAGTGAGGGGAAACCGGTTCTTGTAAGATCACATCCATTAGCTCATACTGGCTGGTGGTGCCAATGGGAAGTGGAGCAGCCAGGGAGATCCGTGCGTGAGGACTAAATCCCTCTGAGTAAGTCAGGGGCACCCGTGCCCTGCGTAGCACCCTTTCCCATAGCCGCATCAAGTCAAGATGAGAGATGTACTTTATCTCTTCACCGCGAGAGAACCTGACGCGTAGGCGCTGCACGGCTTCATCATACCCTTCGTTGCGCAGCCTGGTCAAGCTGAGGCAATTCGGCATCTTGACGTAAAGATATAGCGCAGATATACTCAAATCATGATGGAGATTTCCCAGCTTTTGGAAAAGGCGAAGACCTATTTGTCTGAGGACAGGATAGCCTTTGTGACAGAGGCTTACCAGTTTGCCCTCCAGTCACATGAGGGTCAAGTACGACGGTCTGGAGAGCCATATCTGCAGCATCCGTTGGAGACTGCCGCTATTCTGACTGATCTCGGGTTCGATGCCAGTTCTATAGCTGCCGCTCTCCTGCACGACGTTTCGGAGGACTGTGCAGTGCCTCTCTCTGAGATTGAGACAAAATTTGGGCCTGAGGTGGCCAAGCTGGTAGATGGTGTCACGAAGCTGAGCTACATCTCCGGGCAGCTGCTGGAAAAGCCGACTAAGGAAGACTTGCAGGCTGAAAGCATGAGAAAGATGCTGGTGGCCATGGCAGAGGACCTGAGGGTGGTGTTCATCAAGTTGGCTGACCGGTTACATAATATGCGAACCCTGGAGGCCTTGCCTCTCGCAAGGAGGCGTGCGGTTGCCCGGGAGACATTGGAGGTCTATGCCCCTCTGGCACATCGTTTGGGCATCGGGAAGCTGCAATCGGAATTGGAAGACCTGGCCTTCTACCATTTGGAACCTCTGAAATACCGTCGTATCAAACACCTGTTAGTCAGGCGCGAGGTGGAGCAAGAACAGTTGATTGCTAAAGCAGTTGGTGTTTTGGAAAAGGAACTGGAGAAGGCAGGACTGAAGGCCAAGGTTTCCGGAAGATCAAAAAACGTCTACAGCTTCTATCGAAAACTGGAGAGGTACACTGTTCTGGGAAGGGATCTAGACGATATCCATGATATCCTGGCCATCCGGGTGATTGTCGTTGGTAAGGTAGGGGAGTGCTATCATGCTTTGGGCCTTATCCATAACCTCTGGCATCCCATCGGTGACGAGTTCAATGATTACATCGCTACCCCGAAGGAGAACGGCTACCAATCGCTTCATACCACCGTGATGTGTTTCGGCGCTCCACTGGAGGTGCAGGTTCGGACTTATGAGATGCACGAGAATGCCGAGTATGGTATTGCCTCTCACTGGTCGTATAAAGAGGGGCTTAAACAGGATCAATTTGAACTGAGGATTGCCAGGTTGCGCCGGCTTCTGGAGTGGCACAAAGAAATTAGCGGCACAACCGAGTTCCTGGAATCAGTCAAATCGGATGTTTTCCAGGATCAGGTGTTTGTGTATACGCCAAAAGGCGATATAAGGGATTTGCCTGCCGGCTCCACACCACTCGACTTCGCATATCATATTCATACCGATCTGGGGCATCGCTGTGTAGGCGCAAAGGTCAATGGCAAGCTGGTGCCCCTGACTTCCTATCTCCGCAATGGTGATACGGTAGAGATCATCAGCGGTAAGGAAGACAAGGGCCCTAGCAGGGACTGGCTTAACCTCAACTTGGGGTATGTCAATACATCTCGTGCTCAAGACAGGATTCGGCAGTGGTTCAAGAAACAGGCCAGGCCGGAGAATATTGAAAAGGGCAGAGAGATTCTGGAAAAGGAATTGCGGCGGCTTGGGATAAGCCTCGGCAACCGTGAGGAGATCGCGCGTTCGTTCAAATACGAATCCGTGGAGGATTTCTATGCCGCTATCGGTTATGGTGAGGTGAGCGCCAGCCAGATTACCTTCAAGATGGCAGTGCAGGAGGAACAACCTAAGTTAACCGAGACTATCTCACCAGCCGTCACCGTACCTCTGGGTATGAAGGTGCTGGGGGCAGGTGAGATGCTCACCCGTTTGGCAGGTTGCTGTAAGCCGTTGCCGGGTGATGAGATCATAGGTTATATTACGCGCAGTGCCGGGGTGACTATCCACCGCAAAGATTGCTCCAATATAGTTCACGAGAAAGAGAAAGAGAGGCTGGTCTCTGTTGAATGGGGGCATGTTGATCAACTGTATCCTGTGGTTATCCGTATCGATGCCTGGGATAGGGTGGGTTTACTGCGGGACATAAGCGTTCTGGTCTCTGGGGAGGGAGTGAATATGGCGTCAGTGAAAACTGCTGAACACGAGGATCACTCTACATCGATCTTCCTTACCCTCGAGACGAAAGGGCTAAGTCAGTTATCCAGGCTGCTCTCGAAGATTGAGGGGATTGGTGGGGTGAGGAATGTGGTGCGGGGCTCGGAAGGTAGCTAGTCTGTGCGAGACGAATGGAAGTCGAAGTAATGAGTCTTTGATTTGATAAGGAGGTTAATTGGCAAAACTGGAAAATGAAGCTCGAAGGCGGATGCGTAACAAGTCTGTCCGCAGCGTTGTTAAGACCTGTGTAGCCCGTGCAGAGGAGAGTATCGGTAAAAAGGAAACAGAGGCGGCTCAGGGCGAAGTAGTCAAGGCGATCAGTGTCCTAGACAATGCGGCGAAAAAGGGGGTCATCCACCCGAACCAGGCTGCTCGGCGCAAGTCGCGCCTGGTGAAGAAACTCAATCAAGTGGCGAAGAGCTAGGAGTGATCAGCCTGCTCTTGAGATTCCCTTGGTCTTTATGGCTTGACTAAGACTGGGTGGAGGAGTATTATTTCTCCTACGGGATCAGTGATCGAGCGTTTAGCGAGATCTGGTTTGACCTTGAAGATTACTTACCTTATTGGTGGATTGAGTTGAAGCTGAATTAGCGTATTGCTTTTAGGTATCTCTCCATTGACAAGCCAAGTAATTTCCCATAAAATGTAAGTTTGTCAGTTTAACCGCGTACATTAACAAGCGAATAGAACAAACAGACAATAATAGAATAATGGTATTGCTCTTGGTGAATAGGTCAAGCTACTAAGGGCATGTGGTGGATGCCTTGGCGTGAAGAGCTGAAGAAGGGCGTGGCAAGACTACGAAAAGCCTCGGTGAGCTGTCTAGCAAGCTTAGCCGGGGATTCCCTAATGGGACAACCCGCTCAGGTAAAACCGGAGCACGATTAGCTGAACACATAGGCTAATATGAGGGAACCAGGGGAACTGAAACATCTTAGTACCCTGAGGAAAAGAAATCAACCGAGATTCTCCTAGTAGTGGCGAACGAACGGGGAAGAGCCTAAACCCTAAAGGAAGTGTGGCTTTGGAGCTTATGCCTTTAGGGTGTTGTAAGGCGTAGCAGTCTGATCCAAATCAGGCACAGAGTTACAAACCTTCCTCCTAGCCGAAGGTTCCTGGAAAGGACCATCAAAGAAGGTGATAGTCCTGTAGGCGAAAGGAGTGAGGGCTCTGGCTATGACCTTAAGTACCGCGGGACACGTGGAATCCTGCGGGAAGCAGGGGGGACCACCCTCCAAGGCTAAATACTCTTTACGACCGATAGTGAACCAGTACCGTGAGGGAAAGGTGAAAAGAACCCCGGGAGGGTAGTGAAATAGAACCTGAAACCATATGCCTACAAGCGGTCAGAGTTTGCCGCAAGGCGAATGATGGCGTGCCTATTGAAGAATGAACCGGCGAGTTGATCTACGTTGCTAGGTTAAGCAATTTAAATTGCGGAGCCGAAGCGAAAGCGAGTCTGAATAGGGCGTAGTGGACTTAGGTCCACAGGTGGCGTGGATCAGACCCGAATCCGGGTGAGCTACCCATGGTCAAGGTGAAGCGGGAGTGAAATCTCGTGGAGGCCTGAACTCGTCAGTGTGGCAAAACTGTGAGATGAACTGTGGGTAGAGGTGAAATGCCAAACGAACTCGGAGATAGCTGGTCCTCCCCGAAATGTATTGAGGTACAGCCTCAGGATTTGAACTATGGAGGTAGGGCTCTGGATGGGCTAGGGAGAGAATATCTTACCAAACTCAACTAAACCACTAATGCCATAGTTAATGACCCTGGGAGTGAGACTGTGGGGGCTAAGCTTCATAGTCGAGAGGGGAACAACCCAGACCATCAGCTAAGGTCCCTAAGGAGGGCTAAGTGTTCAAGGAAGTGGAGTTGCTCAGACAGCCAGGATGTTGACTTAGAAGCAGCCATCATCTAAGGAGTGCGTAACAGCTCACTGGTCGAGTGATTCTGCGCCGACAATTTACGGGGCTCAAGCCCACCACCGAAGCTATGGATTCTGAAGGTTTTCCTTTGGGATGGTAGGGGAGCGTTCCCTTGGCAGAGAAGCTCTGACGTGAGTCAGGGTGGAGCGAAGGGAAGTGAGAATGCCGGTATGAGTAGCGCAAAGGTGTGTGAGAAACACACCCACCGAAAGCCTGAGGTTTCCTACGCAACGTTAATCGACGTAGGGTTAGTCGGGCCTAAGCCGAGGCCGAAAGGCGTAGGCGATGGACAGTCTGGTTAATATTCCAGCACCGCCAGCCTCGTTAAGCCTTGGGGGACACAGGAAGGTAAGTTGAGCGTGCCCAATGGACATGGTGCGTTCTCAACCTCGGGAGAGATTGGGGGAAGTTGAGGGGAGACCCGAAGCGACTCAGCTGATCCTCGGCTGTCTAGAAAATCCCAATGGTTTGAGGCAGGCGTCCGTACTGCAAACCGACACTGGTAGGCAAGGGCAAATACCCTAAGGTGGACGAGAGAACCCTCGTTAAGGAACTCGGCAAGTTAACCCCGTAACTTCGGAATAAGGGGGCCCCATTGTATGTGGGGCGCAGAGAAGAGGCTCAGGCGACTGTTTAACTAAAACACAGGTCTCTGCCAAAGC